>NZ_JCAKMX010000021.1:0-64021 GCF_059515825.1 Acinetobacter sp. CY17 | reverse complement strand
ACGCCACTCGGTTTACCTCGCCGATGCCATGCTTCATCTAATGCCTTAATGACTAAATGTTGGTCTGCTTGGGACGACATAGACCAACCAATCACTCGACGAGCATACAGATCAAGAACAACTGCAAGATAAGCCCATGTTTTACCTGTCCAAATATAGGTAATGTCACTGCTCCACACATGATTAGGCTGAACAGGTTTAAATTGCCTGTTTAATATATTTGGAACAGCAGGGACTTCAGCTACGTTGCTTTGATATTTGTACTTCTTACGTTGTTTGGAAACAAGACCTGATTCACGCATTAACTTACGTACCAGATAGCGTCCAATCTTAATGCCCTGATTCAACAACATAAATCGAATTCCCCGACTACCAAGAGAGTGACGACTTTGCTTAAATAGACTTTTAATCATCACTTTAAGCTTGATACGATCTGGATGAGGAGTTTTACTTGTTGAACGGTAATGGTAATAGCTTGAACGCAGTACACCAAAGGCACGACAGATTAATTTAACAGAGCTTAGCTTTCTTAATTGATCAATCAACGCATATGTTTGAATTCGTCTGACATTAAGAGAGCTGTAGCCTTTTTTAGGATCATCTTCTCCTGCTCGAGTTGATGGATACGAGCTTTAAGTTGTTGTATTTCCCTTTGCTCAGCTGTTAGAGCAGGCATTGTTGGAGATTGTCCTGTTCGTTCAAATTGAAGTTGATCAACCCAACGTTTTAATGCTGTCTGCCCAACATCTAAAGCACGACAGGCCTGTAAAATTGAATAGCCTTGATCAAGTACAAGGCTTGCTGCTTCTAATTTGAATTCTGGAGTAAATGTTCGTCTTGTTCTCATTGAGCACCTCTTTGGTGAATACATTATCACCTAAATTGGTGTCCAACTTTATTAAACCACTACATTATTCGCTTTTATAAATTAAAATACATTATAAAATTTAACTCTTATCTCACTCTTTATTTTTAATAAGAATTTAATATCAAGGATTTGATGTGTCAAACATAGACCAACAACTGAGCAAATTGGATAATGACCTTATCTGGCAAGGTTTCAAAAGCCTCCTTCCTCTCTCTATTTTTGTGGCAGTTTTTGGTGCTGCATTTGGATTAGCTGCCATTCAAACGGGATTAGATCCGTTAGCTATCATTTCGATGAGTGCATTTGTATTTGCGGGTGCTGCTCAATTTGCCACATTGGAATTATGGGGACAAAGTGTGTCTTTAATTCCGCTACTCGTGACTATTTTCTTTATTAATGCACGACATATTTTAATGGGTGCATCTTTGTATCCTTGGCTAAAGCATTTATCTCCACTCAAACGATATAGCATTTTATTGGTCATCTCTGATGCGAATTGGGCATTCGCTCAACAAGCATTTCAAAATCAAAAACCAGGGCTTGGAGTTTTATGTGGTGGCGGAATTGCCCTGTGGTTGTTCTGGATCATAGGAACTTGTTTGGGTTTATATTTTGGTCGTGTTATTCAAAACCCTACCCATTTTGGTCTAGATATGGTGATGGCTTGTTTTTTGCTATCAATGGTTGTTGGAGGGCAGAAAAATTTAAGAATGATCTGCATATGGATAGCAGCAGCTATGAGTTCATTACTTGCTTATTGGTATTTACCTGAAAATGCTCATGTTGTGGTTGGCGCTTTAGCAGGTGGCCTGGTTGGTATGGTCTTAAAGGACAAACAGGCATGAATTTAGAGATGAGTATACAGTCGGTAGGACTGATTATTTTTATTATGGCGCTTGTAACATTGGCTACACGTTGGGGTGGTGTATTCATCATGTCCTTTATTCCAATCAATGACCGAATGCAGCGTTTCATTAGCGCAATGTCAGCTTCTGTACTGGTCTCTATATTGGCGCCAATTGCAATTGAGGGTGATGTTGGTGCTCGATGCGCATTATTAGCAACAGCTATAACAGCCGTAATTTTCAAAAAACCTCTACTTGCGATAGGGGTTGGTATTGTGACTGCGGCTGCTATACGACAATTGTATGGATAGGATCCTGCAATTGGTTTGATCAAATCCGACAGACAAGCCTTGGGCGCTTATGATTCATCAACGCGATCTTTAAAATGTCCAACTTGGATAAGAAAGCATATGCAAGTACTTAAAGAATCATTAAACATCAGAGGCTAGGGGGTAATGTGGTGTAATATATTGTGCTGTGAATATGAGCTCCAATAATTCGCCTGGCCTAATCTAAGATATTGTCCTGCAAAGCTGCAAAGCTGCAAATGCTACAAAAATAAATAGAGGATTTGACCGCTTGGGGTAAGGGCATGTATTTGGGAGAGTGTAATCATCTACCATTACATAGATGATCGATGCATAGCTGTGTTGGCTCAAGTGTATTACCCAGAAATATGCTCCCTAAGAACTCTGTCTTTTGACAGGTTCTTAGGTGAAGTATTACTGAAAATTTTTCAACTTAGAGCGTTCTGCTTCAGTAGGTTCAATTAATCCATACTGCGCTAAGAGCTTTTGATAGTCTCCTGAGGCTTTCATTGCATTTAAACCGCTTTCAATTTCTTGATAGGTTTTCTGATCCCCCTTACGTACCACAATACCGCCAAACATCGGGAAAAAAGGATCAGTTGAAGTCATTTTAATATGCTCAGGGCGCTGCTTCACGGCTAAGCGCAGCGCTACAATATCATCATATTCTGCATCAGCAGCTTTGGCGAGAACGGCCTGGATTGCCTGTGGCGATGTCTCAAATTCAAGAACTTGAATTGCTGCCTTACCTTGCGTTAAACAGGTTTCCTGTGAAATTTGATTCAGTTGATTAGGATATTGCGTACCTTTTTGGGTGGCGATGCGTTTACCACAGAGATCGACACGTGTTTTGGGTTGATAAGTGCTATCTTTAGCAACCACCACAGCTTGTGTGGTTTTGTAGTAAGGAATCATGTCGACTTCTTGCATGCGCTCTTTAGTGATATATAACCCTGAGATTACGACATCGAACTTTTGCGCTTTCACACCTGTAATCAAATGATAAAAACGTGTATCAATATATTCAGCTTGCTTCCCATGATGCGCCAAAATTCCATTCATGACATCAATATCGAATCCAACCGGTTGTCCTTGGGCATTCATGGATTCAAAGGGTGGAAAGGCAATATCCATACCGACTTTGATTGGCAGATCTGACTCCTGCACAGTTTTACTTGGTTGACAGCCCATAAATAATGCAGTCAGACAGGTAATTGCGAGCAACTTAACTTTCAATGATCACTACTCTTTGCTTAAAGATACTGATTTGTAACGTGAATTCGCCGCTTTCAGGATTTGTATTTTCCTAACGATTTATTTTGAAAATACAAACATCTTAAAAATCATCGATTTAAAATTATATGCTCGAAGATCGGTCTTGATTTTGCATAGTTAAATGTACAACAAGGAGAACATATGCAAACCCAAGTATCTGAGCTCGAGTGGTCTGCGCGCTGTGAATTGGCGGCTTTGTATCGAGTACTCGCTCATTATCGTATGACAGATTTAATTGATACACATGTCAGCTTTAAATTGTTGGATCAGCCCAATTGTTTTTTGATTAACGATTATACTGTGCCATTTGAACAGATGTGTGCTTCTGACTTGGTTAAAATTAATCATGAGGGTGAAATCATTGAGCATTTTGAGAAACATAAACGTGTGAATCAAGCTGGATTTTTAATTCATGCAGCAATCCATCAGGCACGACCTGAATTAAATTGTGTGATTCATATCCATACTGTAGATGGTATTGCAGTAGCCAGTCATGTCGATGGATTATTACCTATTTCACAGCATGCATTAAAATTTTATCAAAATGTGGGCTATCACGATTATGCTGGGATTGTATTGTCTGAAAATGAGCAAACTCAGTTGGTCGCAGATCTCAGACATTACCCTGTGTTATTGCTACGTCACCATGGTTTAATTGCAACAGGTCAAACTATCGCAAGCGCGTTTGAAAATATTTATTTTTTAGAACGCGCTTGTCAGATTCAAACACGTTGTGACTTAGCACATACGCCCTATATTGATGCAACAATTGCAGCATATACCCAACAACAATTTGCTCAAGATGAAGAGCTAGGCATTACTGCACTCTTCTGGCAAGCGGCAAAACGTCTCATTTCATCAGATTATAGAAAATAACAACAAGGAACACATATGTCATTTCATCAACCACAAAGCGGCAATGTCATGCCGCGTTTTGGCGGTATTGCGTCGATGCTGCGTTTACCTATTTTTGAGCAAGCTGAACATTGGTCAGAGATTGATGTCGGTTTTATTGGTGTGCCTTTAGATATTGGCACTTCATTGCGTGCAGGTACGCGTTTTGGACCACGTCAAATTCGTGCCGAGTCGGTTATGATTCGTCCCTACAATATGGCTACCGGTGCAGCACCGTTTGAAAGTGTTAATGTTGCTGACTTAGGTGATGTAGCAATTAATACTTTTAATTTACTTGATGCAGTCAGAATTATTGAACAACATTACCATCAGGTGATGGCACATGATGTCATCCCATTGACATTAGGTGGAGATCATACAATTACTTTGCCGATATTGCGTGCGATAAAAGCTAAACATGGCAAAGTAGGTCTGATTCATATTGATGCGCATGCCGATGTTAATGATGAAATGTTTGGTGAGAAAATCGCGCACGGCACTACATTTCGCCGCGCGGTAGAAGAGGGATTACTCGATTGTTCTCGCGTGGTACAAATTGGTTTGCGTGCACAAGGCTATAGTAATGACGACTTTAACTGGGGACGTCATCAGGGTTTTCGTGTTGTGCAAGCGGAAGAGTGCTGGCATCGCTCTTTAGCCCCCTTGATGCAAGAGGTACGCGAGCAAGTCCAAGGTGGGCCAGTGTATTTATCTTTTGATATTGATGGTATTGACCCTGCTTGGGCGCCAGGCACGGGCACACCTGAAGTAGGTGGGCTTACCACAATCCAAGCTCTAGAAATTATTCGTGGTTGCAAAGGTTTAAATATTGTAGGTGCTGATTTAGTTGAAGTATCGCCGCCTTATGATACGACAGGCAATACGGCATTATTAGGGGCCAATTTGCTCTATGAAATGCTGTGTATTTTGCCACAGGTTAAATATCCATCGCATGGAGAGTCATAAGATGTATTGCATTACTTGTGCCGAAGAAAAATTCCTGATTAGTACAGCATTTCAATTTAATTTTGACTTTGTTTATCGTGGTTTTCATCAGTTGAATCAGCAACAGTTAGAACAGGATATTTTTGATCAGGATGTCTTGATTATTAACGACTTACAGGTAACAGATGTTGTATATCAGCATAATCCCAATTTAAAACTGATTGCCTTATGTTCGACTGGCTATGAACATATTGATTTAAGCCTTGCTCATCAACATGGCGTAAAGGTATGTAATGTCAGAGATTATGCAACCGAAAGTGTAGCAGAACATACATTCATGTTGATGCTGGTGATGCTCAAGAATTTGCTCAACTATCACAACAGTACCCGAGATGGGCGCTGGCAGCAAAGTCAAGGCTTTTGCTACTTACAATCTCAATTTCCTATCCAACAGTTGCAGTGTAAAACCTTAGTCATTCTAGGACGTGGAGCGATTGGTGAGGCGGTTGCCTCTAAGGCAAAAGCATTTAATATGAAAGTCGTCTATGCAGAACGACCCAATGCAACCACATGTCGTGATGGTTACTTGCCTTTTCATCAAGCAATTGCACAAGCAGATATTTTATCCTTACATTGTCAACTCAATGAAGATAACCGAGGTGTGATCAATGCGTTGGTCTTTGCTCAAATGAAACCAAACAGCGTGCTTATTAACGTCAGCCGAGCAGGCTTAGTGGATCAAGTGGATTTAGTTAAAGCTCTACGAGCCCAACAGATCGCGGGCTATGCCGCAGATACAGCACATCAGGAACCTATGACTGCGGATGATCCATTACTAGAGCGTAGCTTAAATACCTTACTCACTCCACATATCGCTTGGGCAAGCGAAGAAGCTCAATGGGGTTTATTTCATCGCTTGAAAGAAAATATTGAATCAAATTTAAAAGGTCAAGCACGTTCTATAGTGAGTATTTAAACAACAAAATGTCAGTTTTTGCCTATATGCGTGAATTGATCAAGTGAATAATGAGTCTAATCTCAATTCTGCTCAATCATTGCCTATTTAAAGCAAGTTAGAAGTAAAAGAATTAATTGAGTTAGTCGCAAATTCTGTGCAATTTTCATAAATTTAATGACTCATTTATCTTTTTTAGCTTCTAATCAAAATGTTGGTTATCTATCCAAGTTATTAACATGTTCGCTGCAATCTTAGTTCCTATGCTGGTTTTGCAAAAGGCATGCGTTCTTAGAAGTTAGTGTCTCAACTTACCAGTCACGTTCTTAACATCTTTATTTGTAGAATTTGTGATTTACTTGCAAAGTTTCTTGAAAACTTGTTGATTTATTAACAAAATAATCGGAATAAAAAGCTGTTTTTTTCTCAATAAGCCATTGTTAAGGTATAAAGAAGCACTATTTAACGTGCCAAATGATAAGAATCGTGAATTGATAAGGATATTTCATGTTGAACCGACCAATATTCCAATTGAGTGCATTAGCTTTAGCACTACAGGCAACCAGCTTAGTATATGCAGAAGATAACATTCGCCAGCTTGATGATTTGGTCTTACAAGCGCAAAGTGAAGATCCACTTGAAAGTAGTAAACAACAACTCATTACAGTGGCTGGTGCAACTAACCTCATTGAGGTTGCAAATCAGCAGCATAGAATCCAAAGCAATGCTGATATATTACAGGGTGAACCAGGAATTTATGCTCAAACTGCAGGTAATGAAGGTATTAAAATTTCAATTCGCGGCTCAGGTATCAATCGAGGGTCTGGAGCACATGCATCGGGCAACTATATTTTGCTAGATGATATCCCTTTAACAGGTCCTGGAGGCACGCCCTATGAGTTACTTGAGCCAAATTGGCTGTCTCATGTGGAGGTTCTGCGTGGCAGTAATGGTTTTGAAAAAGGTGCACTTGCATTAGGGGGCGCAATTAATTATGTAAGTCTCACGGGTAAAAATCATTCAGGCGCACAACTGAAAATTGCTGCAGGTAGTCATGCTTATCAAAAATACCACTTCAGCTATGGGCAAGATTTAGGTGATTTAGACTACTATATTGCTGCAACTCATACTCAAACAGATGGTTACCAACAGCATAGTCAAAGTGAGGCGACAGGTATTACGGCCAATATAGGCTACCAAATGAATGATCAAGTGGATACACGTTTTTATATACGCTACCGTGAAACTGAACATCAAACTCCAGGTCGTTTAACTCAGCAGCAAATAAAGGAAAATCCTGAGCAAGCCAATCCATATAATTTAACGATTGATGCAAAACGTATTCAGCCTGGCAGTACATGGCTGGCCAATCAAACCACATGGCACTTAGCACAAGGTGGTCGTTTACAAGCCAGTCTTGCTTACCATGATTATCCAATGGATTTACAAGAAAGTTTATACCGTATTTATGTCGACTACACGGACCTCACAGCAAAGCTGGCATGGAAACAACCGTTTATCTGGTTAGATCGGCAAAATATTGCAAAAGTCTCTTTGAGCAGTACTACGCAACATAATTCTGCCAATGGCACAGAAAGCTTGCGTTTTAACAATGCCTATGGCAATGCAGGTAGCGTGAGTCGCCGCTATGTTCACCGTGGTCATGATCAAGTTTTAAATGTACATAATGAGCTCGAATGGTCGCCAGGATTGTGGTTTATCACAGGTCTAGGTGCAATCTACAGCCAACGTGATGCTTATGTGACCTGGCCACAAGTGGATGAAAAGTTGCAACAGAATAAATGGGACTACGCCTATCGTTTGGGAGTACGTTATGAACTTAATGATGATACTCAGCTCTATGCGAACTTATCGCGTAGTATTGAACCTGCACATGCCTGGTCAATGTTATGGGGATCGAATCAATATTTCCCCGTAGGTAGTGGAACTGCAACAGGACGCCAAAATACCGCTGTCCCTCTAAGTAACCAACAGGCAACCAGCTTTGAAATTGGCGCACGCGGAGAGAGTACTGTTGGGGTTTGGTCTGCGACTTATCATCGTGCACATTTAAATGACGAACTCTTAATGGTTGAAATTCAAGCAGCACCCGATCAAATTATTGCTGAATCTAATGCCAGTGATACGATTCATCAAGGTGTAGAATTGGGCTTGAATAGCAAATTATGGCAAGCTTCAAATGGTGCAGATCTGTCTTTAAAACAAGCTTATACTTTTAGTGATTTTTATTATGAAAAAGATAACAATTTTAAGCGTAATGAGTTGGCCGGTATTCCTCGGCACTATTACCAGGCTCAGCTGAAGTATCAGCATCCACAGAGTTGGTTTGTGGGTTTGAATACTGAATATGTGGCAAAGATGCCGATTGATTATGCCAATACCCGCTATTCAGATGATTATCAAATTTGGGGGATTAATGCGGGTTGGAATGCGATTCGTCCAGGCATAGATCTATGGTTAGATGTTAAAAATCTAACCAATAAAAAATATAGTTCAACGATTACACCAGGCTTCAATGATTTAGGTGAAGATCGTGCGCGTGCTACACCTGGAGAAGGAAGGGCATTCTATGCGGGCATCAATTATCAATTTTAAGAGCAAATACTTGCATTGCTTCTTCTAAGAAAAAGCCCCTTATACTTGTCTTAAGGGGCTTAGTATACAAAGCAATTTACTGAATATGCTTAGACTTGAGCAGCTCTCTGCTGCTTTAAAACATTTGAGGCCCATTGAATAAAATCTTTTTCATTTAAGAAATGCGGTAATTCATGTGCATTAATACTTAAACTTTGTGGATGATGGCGATGAGTAATCTGGATTCTGTGGTGATCATTGATCATACAAGAAAGTCCCAATTCAAAAAAAAACTCCTGAATATTCTCTAGATTACTTTTTTTATTGATTTCTGGTCTTTCTAATAAAAAATAATAAATTTGGCGTAGTAAATAAACAGGTGATTGCGTCATTTTAACTCTCTAATTGTTATTAAGTTTTTCGTAGTATTTGCAATTTTTATAACAATGTCTATAGTCAAAAGCTTACAATTGCATAAAAAATGACCTTAATTTATATTTCGTTTATTGTTATGTTAAATTTATATAAGAATAAGTGGAAAAATCACATATTTTTAATCAAGGATACCCATGTTAATTCGCTTAAACTACGCTAGCCAGTATTTGTCTGGAGAACAAGACTTACTTGAAGATCTTCGCGCGATCTTGGTCAAAGCTCGGACTGTGAATGTAGCACAAGGCGTTTGTGGTGTTCTGTATTATGCGCATGGACATTTTTTTCAATGCCTAGAAGGTGAAGAGCAGCAGGTGATCTCTATATATGAAGGTATTAGAACTGATTCTAGACATCAGATATTGAAATGTTTTGAAATAGAAAATATTGAGACAGCCAGTTTTGCTCAATGGTCAATGAAATATGCCAAAACCAGTTCAATGTTACAGAGCTTCTTAAATAAGAAAGGGATTCAAAGTTTCCAGCCACAAAATTTACAACAGCAAGATTTGCCAGAATTTATTCATTTATTGCTTAAAGCAGATAGCCTAAGTATGAAAAAAGCGCGTAATGGGACAGCACGTGGCTATCAGCACTATTTTTAATTTTTTGATAAATGCTTTGAATTTCCAGGCAATATAACTTCCAAAAAATAGTCTAAGTATAGTAAATAATAAGAGCATATAATCAAAAACCTAATAAAAGATTAAAGAAAAGAGAATTTCATATTTGAAAATATTTTCAAATATGAAATTATTAACCTTATTGTAAGTAATTAAAATATATGGATTTTTACTATGGCATGGCTTTTGCTAAATTAGTGTTAGCAGGAGGAGCATGTCATGGATCTACAACAAAAACAAAATTTAAAAACCTTAATTCAACAGCAATTACATTACCGTTTAGCACGGGATATTCATATTCACAAACTAAGTGGTGGGGCGATTCAAGAAAATTGGGCTATTGCTTCATCAGAACAAGATTGGGCCATTGTGCTACGTAAGAATGCTGACACTGTCGTTGATGCTAGTTCAGATCGTGCTCAAGAATATCAACTACTTAGACGTTTATTTGAACTTGGTATTCAAGTGCCAGAGCCTTTGTATTTTTCTGCAAAGGACAATTTTCTAAATAGTGATTTTTTTATGATGCAAAAAATATCAGGTGTGACTGAAGGACACAAATTAGTCCGTCTTAAACAACCTGAATTACAAAAAAAGATTGTTCAGGATATTGGTCGGCATCTCGCGCGTATTCATCAGATACAACATGACCAAGAACTTGAAAAAATTCTGCCTTATCCAGACTCTAAGAATTATCTGACCAATTTAATCCAACAACTTACTCAACAATTAGAGAACCTTAAACGTGCACGCCCTATAGTGGAATTTGCTTTGCAATGGATGCAAAAACATCAACCAAGCGTTGATGAGATTGTCTTGGTGCATGGTGATTATCGGACAGGAAACTTGATGATTGAAGATGACCATATCAGTGGCATTTTAGATTGGGAGTTTACTCACTGGGGTGACCGCCGTGAAGATATTGGCTGGTTTACAGCAAAATGTTGGCGTTTTGGTCAAAATCAAGCATTGGCAGGGGGGATTGGGGATTATGAGGATTTTATGCGTGCCTACGCAGAAGAAAATGATATTTATATCCCTGAATTTGAAATGAAATTTTGGCATGTATTGGCACATGTGCGCTGGGCAATTGTCGCTATGCAACAATCCGATCGCAATTTAAATCATTTTCCTTATTCACTAGAGTTGGCTCTGACGGAGTTTTTAGTCCCACAACTTGAAAAAAATATTTTAGATCTTATTGGAGATAGAACATGAATCAAGAAAAACTATTAATGCTGATTCAAGCCAGTCAAGATTGTTTAAAGCATGAATTAATACCCAAACATAGCGAGTCTAAATATGAGCTTTTAATGCTGCTGCGTAGCTTTGATTTATTAAAGCAATACATCACCCATGCAGCACAGCAAGATCAATCCATTCAGGCCACATTACATGAGATCTATGGTGTTCCGATTACCAATATAGAAGAAGGTCTACAGCATTTATCTCAAGACTTACGTCAAGATTATCAAATAGATTGGTATAACTATCTTGTTAAACTTAATCGAGCAGAGCTTGCGATCACACACCCAGAGGAGCTTAAACATGGCTAATTGGGGACGTCTATATTTGGTTAGACATGGGCATGTGGATTATTTTGATGCTGAGCATCAACCCATTAATCCAAAATTTGCAGCACTTTCAGCACAAGGACGTCAGCAAATTCAACTTTTGTCTGAGCAGATGCAAGATCTACATCTTGATCATATTTACAGTTCAACTCTATTACGCGCAGAACAAACAGCAAGCATTTTAGCGGCTGAGCGTGATATATCTGTTCAAAAAATAGCAGATTTCTGTGAAATTCGTTCGGGGAGACTACGTGATATACACCTCGATCAAGCAGAAATTTTGATTAAGTATGCGTATGCGGCTGCGGAGCATCAACTCGAACAATTTATGCAAGGTGAACATTGGCAAGCCTTCCAAGAACGAGTATTGGCTGCATTACATGAGATTTTAATCCAAAACCCAGCTCAACAAATCTTAATTGCAGCCCATGATGCGGTCAACCGCGTCATCATTAATTGGGTATATGGACAAGACAAGCATCATTTTTATGTCCAAGAACAACATTATGGTTGCTTAAATATTATTGATTATTGGGTCAAAGATCAGCTGTTAGTTCAAAAACGCTTACAACTACAGAACTACACGCCTTATAACATTTTCAAAATCAATCAACAGCACAGTGCGATGGATGAAATCTATCGGATCTATCAACAAGCCAACGGATTTCAGGAACTTAAAACATGATTACTTTGACCCCAGAATTACAAGATTTACAACAAAAGGTCCGCCATTTTATCCAAGATAAAATTATTCCTTATGAAAATGACCCGCGCATGGACGAACATGGGCCTTCAGATGAATTGCGTGCAGAACTCATCCAACATGCACGCGAGGCAAATTTACTCACGCCACATGCTAGTCTTGCAAGCGGCGGCTTAGGTTGGACACATTTGCAAAAGGCAATTGCCTTTGAAGAAGCCGGCTATTCATGTTTAGGGCCCATTGCGCTGAACATTCACGCGCCTGACGAAGGAAATATCCATCTCTTAGATGCTGTTGCGAATGATGAGCAGAAACAACGTTGGTTAAAACCTCTGGTCGAAGGCCATATACGCTCTTGTTTTGCCATGACAGAGCCTGCACCAGGTGCAGGTTCAGATCCCTCTATGTTACTGACAACTGCCGTTAAAGATGGCGATGATTATCTGATTAATGGACGTAAATGGCTCATCACTGGGGCAGATGGGGCAAAGGTCGCCATTATCATGGCTAAAATGCCAGATGGTACAGCCTCTATGTTTTTGACTGATACTGATGTAACGGGCTATATCTTAGAAAAAAACATGCATGCGATGGATTCTTGCTTTGCTGGTGGACATGGCATATTACGTTTTGAAAACTTACGTATTCCAGCTAAGAATATTTTAGGTGAGGTCGGGCAAGGTTTTAAATATGCCCAAGTACGTTTGGCCCCAGCACGCCTCACACATTGTATGCGTTGGCTTGGACAAGCACGGCGTGCCCATGATACTGCGACAGCATACGCTAGAGTGCGACAATCTTTTGGCAGACGCTTAGGTGATCATCAAGGCGTTGGTTTTATGTTGGCTGACAATGAAATTGATTTGTTGACCACACGTTTAGCGGTGCATTACTGTGCCCAAGTCTTAGATGCCAAACAACGTGGTAATTATGAATCAAGTTTGGTCAAAGTATTGAGTGCCGATGCAATTTGGCGCGTGATTGACCGCAGCGTACAGGTACTGGGTGGGCAAGCAATGACAGATGAATGTGTGGTGAGTAAAATTTTTACTGATGCGCGTGGTTTTCGGATTTACGATGGTGCCAATGAAGTCCATCGTATGAGTATTTCACAAAAATTATTAAATCAAAAACAATAAAAATGAGGCGATCCTATGAACAATATTTTTGACGTTACGGGTAAAAATATCTTAATTACAGGGACATCAAGTGGCTTAGGTGAACATATTGCTCATCTTTTTGCAGCATCAGGTGCCAATATTATTATGTGTGCACGGCGCAGTGAACGCTTACAAGCATTACAAACCCAGCTTGAACAACAATATCAGGTGCGGATCTATCGCTATACGCTGGATGTCAATCAGCGTGAACAAGTCCAACAGATGCTAGGCGATTTAGAACAAAAGGGGGTCTATGTAGACGTATTAATCAACAATGCAGGAGTCAGTGACACCAAAAAGTTTTTAGATTATCAAGATCAAGATTGGGATAAGATTGTGGGCACGAATTTAAAAGCGCCTTGGTTATGTAGTCAAGAAATTGCCCAGCATTTCATTCGGCATAATATTCAAGGGGCGATTATTAATATTACTTCAATTTTGTCGCAATCGATTAATTTAGGGGTCAGTCCCTACTGTGCTTCAAAAGCGGGTCTCAAGCATTTGACGGAGGTGATGGCGGTCGAATTAGCACGTTATAAAATTCGCGTAAATGCCATTGCACCTGGTTATATGGTCACTGAAATTAACCAGGATTATTTGCATAGCGATGCCGGACAACAATTAATTAAAAAAATTCCGCTCAGACGCTTTGTTGAATTTGAAGACCTAAATGGGGCATTATTACTACTTGCCTCAAATGCCAGCCAAGGAATGACGGGCATTGAGATTAAGGTAGATGCAGGACATAGCTGCACACCCATTTAGATGATAACAATAAAGATAGGATGATTATGCTGAACCAAAAACCGATTCAAATTTTAGTGACTTATACCAAGTACCCACAGATCAATGGTTTTCGGGATTTGGTTGAGCAAACCATCCAAAATCTTGCCACAGACCAAATCGGTTTTCTTGAATGCCATATTTCAGAAGTCCTTGAAATGGCGCAGTGCTTAGTACAACAAGGGGCCAGTATAATTTTGTCGACCGGTGCAACGGCAAATTTCTTACAGAAAAAACTCTCTATTGAAGTCCATCCTATTCATACTGGGGCCTTTGATGTCTTACAGGCAATTTCTAACTTAAAAGACTGTCATAAAATTGCCTTAGTGGCCAATCAAGCGACCATCAATTTAGCCAATTATGCCGATGTCTTTGCTCTGGAAGTGAAGCAGTTTAGCTACGACTCCTATTTAAGTGCAAGGCATTGTATTCAACAAGCCAAACAACAAGGCTTTGATGCTGTGATTGGTTCACCTGTGGCTGTAGAGTTGGCTCAAAGTAATGGCCTAAAAGGGCAATTGGCTTTAAGCCATAATGCATTACAAGACCTTTGTTTAAATGCTTTACAGCGTTTAGATAAGATTCGTCAGGAAAAACAGCATTTACAGCATCTGACCGCGATTTTCGATCATTTAAGTGATGGTATCTGCGTAGTCGATCAACATAGTCGTATTTATTTTGTCAATGCTGCCTTGCAACAGATTTTGGGGATGAATTCGCAGCAATTACAACATCAAAACTTAAATAAAATTTTTAAAGATTTAAGCTTAAATAAAGAATCAAGCCTACAAACTATTGATTATAAAAATAAAAAAATTGCTGTACATCTCGCACCTATGCGTACTGAGCATTTAGATGGTTATGTGCTTAAAATTCAAGAATTACAACAGGTTGAGCGCTCAAGTCGGGAATTTCGAAAGATTTCAAGTCGCAAGTTTAACCCACGCTACCAATTTAGCGATTTGATCACTCAAAATCATGACTTTGAGCAAATTCTACAGCTAGCTAAAGAATATGCCAAAAGCGAAGCAACCGTACTCATTACTGGTGAAAGTGGTACAGGTAAAGAAGTCTTAGCACAAAGTATTCATCAAGCCAGCTTACGTCAGCAAGGTACATTTGTGGCAATTAACTGTGCTGCATTTCCAGAGAGTATTTTAGAAAGTGAATTGTTTGGTTATGAAGAAGGTGCTTTTACAGGGGCCAGAAAAAATGGAAAATTGGGCTTAATTGAAGCCGCAGATCAGGGAACTTTATTTTTAGATGAAATTGGCGACATGCCTTTACACTTGCAAACCCGATTTTTAAGGGTATTACAGGAACGACAAGTGCAACGTCTAGGAGCATTGCATAGCCATGCCATTGATATTCGTGTGATTGCAGCCACACATTGTCACTTGGAACAGTTGGTCGCTGAAGGACGCTTTCGCGCAGATCTATACTATCGCTTAAATATTTTAAGGTTACAGATTCCAAGTCTAAATGCACGGCGTGAAGATATCGTATATTTCAGTCAAAAATTTTTAGCCCGTAACAATATCGCTTGGCAAAATGTGCCTTCTTATGTAGTGAGGGCTTTAAATCAGTATCACTGGCCAGGGAATATTCGTGAACTTGAAAACGTCATCGAGCGCTTAAGTGTGATCTTAAACTTAACTGAACCGCTGACCCCAGCGCGTTTTAAACAGTATGTGCCCGAACTTTTCACTGAGCAACAAGGTTATATTCCTCCCCTTAAAGAAGTTAAATATCAGCAAGAACAAAGCCTCATTAGCCAAGCTTTAGAACAAGCTCAAGGTAATTTAGATTTGGCTGCTCAGCACTTGAATATCAGCCGTACTACTTTATGGCGTAAGATGAAATACTTGAATCTCAAACAACAAAAATAAAGGTGCAAAATTGCAATGAATTTCAATTTTGAAACAATGTTAATTTACGCAATATTTTGATTTAAATCATTTTTTTATTGGCATTATGCTTGCAATAGTCCTGTTATCTATGGATAAGGACAAAATAATAATGAATGGACAGATGATGTTCTGTGATTTAAACATCACTTCAATTATGCAACATGCCTTGTTAGCGTACCCACATCAGCAAATCGTGAGTTTAAAATCCGATGGTAAAGCGGTTCATCGTTATACCTATCAAGATGCATTTGAGCGTGTTGCCCAAGCTGCACATGCATTTGACCATTTAGGCATCAGATCTGATGCCATTATGGGAACACTGGCATGGAATACCTATCAACATATTGAACTGCACTATGCGATTCCTTGCTCAGGGCGGATCAACCATACCATCAATCCACGCTTGTTTCCCGAACAAATCTTACAGATTATTCAGGATGCTCAAGATCAAGTTTTATTTGTAGAACCTGAATGCATTGGCTTGGTCGAAAATATGTATGAACAGATTAAATCATGTGTGGAACATATTTTTATCTTGGGCGATATAGATCCGATGCTGCGTGCAACATTCCCATTTCAGTTTTACGAACAGATTTTACAGGATCAGCCGACCTCCTACCTATGGCCAGAAATTAAAGAGCAGCAAGCCAGTGGCTTATGCTATACATCGGGTACCACAGGACAACCAAAGGGAGTGCTTTATTCACATCGCAGTACAGTCTTACATGCTTTGATTTTAAGCATGCGCGAAGTGGTGGGGTTGGATCTGCATAGTGTGATGATGCCTATGGTGCCGCTCTATCATATCAGTGCCTGGGGAATGCCCTATAACACTATTTTATGTGGTGCAAAACTCGTCTGCTGCCATCAATTTGCCGGTCAAGCTGACAAAATGGTGCGCTTAATCCAGCAAGAGCAAGTTGATATTGCTATGGGTGTACCGACAATTTGGGCAGGTATTCAAGCCTATTTACAGCAATATCCACTACAGAACTTTCCCTTAAAACGCGCGATCTCTGGCGGCTCTGCAGCATCTTTGGCTTTAATTGAGCGTATGCAACGTCTCGGTATTCAACTCGATAATGCATGGGGAATGACAGAGACCAGCTCCTTAGCAGCATGTAATCATGGAGAATATGCACCAACATCTCATCCAGAACAAAGCTTAAAATGCGGCCGTCCAATCTTTGGGACACAAGTTCGGGTCAAAGATCAGCATCAACAGGTGTTGCCTTTAGGTGAATTGCAAGAGGGACAATTGGAAATTAGAGGTCACGCCATTGTCGAACACTATATGCACCAAGACAGTGGCGCTGAACAAGGTTGGTTTAATACCGGGGATATCGCCAGTATTGATAAATTGGGTTATATCCACATCACAGATCGTGTGAAAGATATGATCAAATCAGGCGGTGAATGGATCAGTAGTGTGGCCTTAGAAAACGCCGTGATGGGCTACGAAAAGATTCATGAAGCAGCTGTGATTGGGATAGAACATCCCAAATGGGGTGAACGCCCGTTGCTGGTGGTGGTCCCCAAGGCCCAATATGCCACGATTCAGCATGAAGAAATCATCAGCTATTTGTCATCATCCATCGAAAAATGGGCACTTCCTTCTGCCACTATTTGT
Source organism: Acinetobacter sp. CY17 (assembly GCF_059515825.1). Lineage (NCBI taxonomy): Bacteria > Pseudomonadati > Pseudomonadota > Gammaproteobacteria > Moraxellales > Moraxellaceae > Acinetobacter > Acinetobacter sp. CY17. The sequence continues at coordinate 46,521 of NZ_JCAKMX010000021.1, read as the reverse complement.
GTCAAAAATATTCCGCACACCGCAACCGGTAAAATCAGTAAAAAAACCTTACGTGAACAATATCACAGTTATTTCGCGCAGATGAATGTTGTCTAAGACAACATAAGTCAAGGAGCATGTTATATGGATATACAACAACAAGAACAAGCCATTATTCAAGATCAGCATTTTCAGGCGATGGTACGTTCTCGCAATCGTTTTGCCTGGCTACTGAGTGCTAGCGTGTTGATCATTTACTTTATATTTATTTCAATTGCGAGTTTTAAACCTGAAATTCTGGCACAAACCTTTGGTGATCGTGTGTTAACGGTAGGATTACCTCTAGCAGCATTAGTGATTATTGTCAGTTGGTTGATCACAGGTATTTATATTTACATTACCAATCGTCATTTTGATCAGATTAAGTTACGTCTCAAGAAGGAGTATCACTATGAATAAATTCCTTCTACTGTTATTGGGCTTAAGTTTAAGCTTGCCTGCCTATGCCGCAGGGCAAAATTTAAACTGGACCGCAATTAGTATGTTTGCTGTCGTGGTATTCATGACCTTATTGATTACTTGGTGGGCAGCACGGCGTACCCGTTCAAAAGAAGATTTCTATACTGCGGGCAATTCTATTTCCGCCCAACAAAATGGTTTGGCCATTGCGGGTGATTATATGTCGGCGTCTACCTTACTTGGTGTCTCAAGTATGGTGTTTTTCAAAGGATATGACGGCTTTATTTATGTGACGGGCTTCTTTGTCTGTTGGCCTATTCTGACCTTTTTAATGGCAGAACGCTTACGTAACTTAGGCCGTTATACCTTTGCTGATATTGTATCCTACCGCTTAGATCCACAAAAAACCCGAATTTTAGCCACGTGTGGCTCACTGATTGTGGTGGTGTGCTATTTGTTATTACAAATGGTGGGGGCAGGGCAATTGATTAAACTACTCTTTGGAATTGACTATCAGATTTCAGTCATTTTAGTGGGTTGTCTCATGCTGGTATATGTCATGTTTGGTGGCATGCTGGCCACAACATGGATTCAGATTACCAAAGCGATTTTACTGCTTTTTGGTGGCACATTGCTCCTATATCTCGCACTCAAGCACTTTGGTTTTAGTCTAGATCGTTTAGCACATGCTGCGGTCACCAGCCATCAACTGGGTGAAAAAGTCCTACAACCGGGAGGTATGCTCTCTAATCCAATTAATGCTTTATCCACTTCGATTGGCTTGATTTTTGGTTTAGCCGGTTTACCGCACATTTTAATGCGCTTCTTTACTGTGCCCAATGCAGCGGATGCACGGCGCTCTGTGTTTTATGCCTCAGGTTATATCGGTTATTTCTTTATTATTGTCTGTATCTTAGGTTTTGCTGCAATTTCAATTGTCGGCACCAGTCCGCAATTTTTTGTCAATGGTCAAGTCGGTGGAGAATTACTCGGCGGCTCGAACATGGTCGCGATTCACTTAGCCGGTGCACTCGGTGGTAACGCTTTACTTGGCTTCTTGTCTGCTGTGGCATTTGCCACGATCTTAGCAGTGGTTGCAGGTTTAACCTTAGCAGGTGCGTCTGCGATTTCCCATGACCTATTTAGTAAAGTAATTAAAAAAGGCCAAGCAACGGAAAAACAAGAAATGCTGGTGTCACGCTTAGCGGTGATTGGCTTAGGAATCGTCGCAATTGCGTGTGGTATTTTATTTGAAAAAATGAATATTGCGTTCTTAATGGGGCTGACCTTTGGTATTGCCGCTTCAGCTAATTTTCCTGTGCTATTTTTAGCGATGTATTGGAAAGATCTCACCACGCGTGGCGCGATTTGGGGAGGATTTACAGGCATTATCTCAGCCATTGTACTGGTGATCTTATCACCAACGGTTTGGGTGGGTGTCATGGGCTATCAAACGGCGATTTTCCCTTATGATAATCCTGCGTTATTTTCGATGCCTTTTGCGTTTATGGTGAGTATTTTAGTTTCTAAACTGGATCAAAGTGAGCGTGCACGTATTGACCGTGCAGGTTTTGAACAACAAGTGGTACGTTCTGAACTAGGAGCACGTCAAGAAGATTTAGAAAAAGCACCTCTACACTAAACTTGGGACCTATAGGCGTCTTTAGCCAAAAGCTAAGGGCGCTTTTACTTTTAGTCACAACATCAATAAGAAAATTTCATTGATAAAAAGATGAAAATGCAAGTTTTGAGGCGTACATTAAGCACAGTTATATCATGGGACCTCAACTTTGATTTGGATTCTTTTTACCCTCATGGCTGCTTTCATGCAGGCGTGGCGGAATGCTTTTCAGAAGCAACTCAGTAGCAGTGTCGATGTCTATGGGGTGACATTGGCACGTTTCTTATTTGCTGTACCCTTGGCCATAGCCTATTTAGCATGGATGTATCATGCCCATCCTGTAGAGACCAATGTATCTTTTAATCTGCAATTTGCAGTGTATATTGTCATTGCAGGCATTACCCAAATTGCAGCTACTGCACTGATGGTACAACTCTTTAAGCAAAAAAATTATGCCATTGGTGTGGGGTTGGCCAAGAGTGAAGCGATTTTAGCTGCCATCATCGCCGTGCTGTTCTTAAGTGAGCCATTAAGTTTATATGCATGGGGTGGGGTGTTATTGGGTGCTGTGGCAGTATTTTTACTCAGTAGTGGACGACAACTGAAAGATTTATCTGTTTCCACTTTAACGATTGGTATTGCAAGTGGCCTATGTTTTGCCATTACCTCACTCTTAGTCAGAGAGGCCAGTTTAGAGCTGACCATGCTGCCACATCTACACCGCGCGGCGTGGGTCTTATTCTGGGTGATTAGTTTCCAATGTATCAGTATGTTGCTGTATTTAGGGCTGTTTAGTCGAAAAACGTTATATGCACTGTGGCAGCGTCTAGGCTTAACCTTAAAAGTGAGCCTATGCAGCTTTTTGGCTTCATTAGGTTGGTTTAGTGCCATGAGTTTACAGTCTGTTGCGATTGTCAAAACTTTAGGCCAAATTGAAATCTTATTTAGCTTACTCATTTCTATGTTCTTCTTTAAAGAAAAATTAGCTAGGCGTGATCACTGGGGGCTCGTCTTGGTTGTTGTCGCTGCCATATTGGTTATCTGGGCATAATGTAGGTCAATAATATAAGCTGTGTTTGTAACAAAAAAGCGCGATATCAGGTCGCGCTTTTTTGTATCAGATCGTAGATCACTTCATTGAGATCCCGCTATTACAAGTCGGGAATGCCGTACAGAGCGTTAAATCTACAAGCTTCCGCCACCATCAACATGAATCACTTGGCCAGTGATGAAGCTTGATTGCGCTGAGAGTAAGAATGAGACTGCGTTGGCTACATCTGCTGGCGTACCTATACGGCCCATTGGGATATTTGCCAATAATGCTTTTTCAGCTTCACTGCCTTTCGGACGAGTCTGTCTAAATAACTCTGTCTCGATCGGTCCTGGTGCGACACAATTGACTGTAATGCCATATTGTGCGAGTTCAAGTGCCCAAGTACGCGTACAGCCAACCAAAGCGCTTTTTGCGGCAGCATAGGCAGTTCGGTCTTTGGAGCCATACATCGCTCGACTACCAATATTGATAATACGACCATACTGTTGCTGTTTTAATTGTTCAACAAAATGCTGCGTCACCTGAACGGCTGACCTCACATTGAGATTCCATACATCGTGCAATGCATTCAGATCAATCTCACCTAAAGCCTGAGGTCGGCTAATTCCTACATTATTGATAATGCCATGGATCTGATATTGGGACGCAATAGTATTTAATATCGCTTGAGTTTGCTGAGTGTCACTAAGATCACACTGGAACATTTTTCCAGGAAAGTTAAGGTTTTCTGGATGTCTTGCAATCCCAATCACCTCATGACCTTCATCCTTGATTTTTTCACAGATTGCGCGCCCAATGCCACGGCTAGCACCAGTGACTAAGTATGTTTTTTGCATGACCCATATTCTATTTCAATGAAACAATTGAGGATCATCATACAATATCTGTACCCAACACAATATAAACCAGCCCGATCAAAATCGGGCTCTTCCAAGATTAAGCGTCTATGAGCTCATCTTGCTCGACTTTCTGTTGAGTTAAGTCACGGTACTGTGCAGCACGGTGATCTTCACTTAGACGTGGGCCTTGACCAAACAGCTTTTCACGTAAAGTACCTTGGCGATATTCTGTTTGATACACACCACGGCGTTGTAATTCAGGTACTACGTAGTCCACAACATCTTCGAAAGATTGATGTGCGAGGATATAAGCCAAGTTAAAACCATCAAGACCTGTCTCTTCCACCCATTCTTGCAAACGGTCTGCTACAGTAGTGGGTGATCCAACAATTACAGGACCATTACCCCCCATACTGGTCCATTTGGCAATTTCTTCAATGGTCCATACTTTATCTGGATCTGCTTTGACATATGAGTTCAGCAAAGATTGGATGGCATTGGTCTCAATATATTCAACTTGATCTGTGGATTGATATTGAGAAAAATCAACACCCGTCCACCCTGAAACCAAGGTCAGACCCCCATCATAACTGGCATATTGTTGATATTCGGCAAATTTTTTCTGGGCTTTCTCATCAGTTTCATCAACGACAATAGCAAGCATGGTATAGATTAAAACAGAATCTGGTGCACGACCTTCCTGAACTAAATTCGCTCGGATCCCATCCACGAGCGGCTTCACTGCCGCTTTAGTCGGTGCAGAAATAAACACACATTCTGCATTTTGGCTAGCAAAGCGCTGGCCACGGCTGGATGCACCAGCTTGATATAATACAGGGGTACGTTGTGGAGACGGTTCACAGATGTGGGTACCTGGAACACTAAAATATTTACCCTCATGACGGATCGGATGTACCTTTTTAAAATCAGCGAATACACCGCGTTGTTTATCACGGACAACAGCATCTTCTTGCCAAGAGCCTTCCCAAAGCTTGTACAAAACTTCTAGATATTCATCTGCAATGTCATAACGTTGGTCATGACTCACTTGCGTTTTTAAGCCTAAATTTTTAGAGCCACTTTCCAAATACGAAGTCACAATATTCCAACCGGCACGACCTTGGGTTAAGTGGTCAAGCGTCGTCATACGTCTTGCAAATGGATAGGGATGTTCAAATGAAATCGAGGTGGTTACGCCAAAGCCTAAATGCTCGGTAACGGCAGCCATTGCCGGCACCACTTGTAGGGGATCATTGACTGGGACTTGTACCGCACCTGTAAGAGCATGTTCATTATTACCATGGTACACATCATAAACGCCCAGCACATCGGCCAAAAAGACGCCATCAAATTTTCCACGTTCTAAAATTTTGGCTAAATCTGTCCAGTACTTTAAATTTTTATATTCTGTCGAACGATCATCAGGATGACGCCAAAGACCAGGGGACTGATGCGCAACGCAGTTCATTTCAAAAGCATTAAAGCGAATTTGTTTAGCCATATTGTTGTATCTATTTGAGTTACTATTGCTATGCATCTTAAATAAAAAATTTACCCCTATTTATAACAATTCACTGTTTGGATATCAGCTATTTATATTTGTCAAAATCTGCTTTAGATAGCGTGAAAAATGCTGAATAAAAAATAAATGTCTAAATATCAACATTAAAAACCTACTTAATTTTGCAATTTTTTTTATTTCCCTAAGTGAAATTAAGCATGCTAGCGTAGGCTTAATTTCACTAAGAGCGCCAAGAATGACTGCAAAAATTATTGATCCAATTCAAATAGATAGTCAGATTCCTAAAGATTTTTATCAGCTTGAGTCACCTGCACATATTATTCAAAATGATGCCGAAGCAATTTTGATTGCTCAACAATTAGCAGAACAATTTAGCTTAGAGTCAGGTGCACGTGATCAGGAGCGTCGTCTACCTTTAGCAGAGATTCACACTTATTCACAATCAGGTTTATGGGCAATGACGGTACCCAAACGCTTTGGTGGTGCCGAAGTCAGTTATAAGACTTTAGGTGAAGTGGTTAAAATTATATCCGCAGCTGACTCATCCTTAGGACAGATTGCACAAAATCACTGGGCTTTTTTAGAGCACATTCGTTTAGATGCAAGCTTAGAACAACAGCAATTTTTCTTTACAGAGGTACTAAAAGGCAAACGTTTAGGTAATGCCTTTTCAGAAAAAGGCTCAAAAACAGTGGCTGATCTGACCACAACCCTCACTGTACAAGATGATTATGCCCTCTTAAATGGCCAAAAATTCTTTGCTACTGGCGCGCTATTGGCACATTGGATTCCTGTGGTGGCTGTATACAATGAGCAAGCTTATGCTGCCATTATTCCACAGCACAGCGAAGGTCTCACAATTATCAATGATTGGAGTGGTTTTGGCCAACGCACGACAGCAAGTGGCACAGTCATCCTAGAAAATGTTCGTGTAGATTTAGAACATCTGATTCCGATTCATCAGGCCTTTGAACGTCCTACAGCAGCGGGGGCGATTTCACAGTTTATTCAAGCTGCTGTTGATGCAGGCATTGCACGCGCTGCAATTGAGGCAACAATTCACTATGTTAAACATTACACTCGTCCTTGGATTGATTCTGGTCTAGAAAAAGCCACGCAAGATCCCTACACGCTTGCCAATATCGGTGAACTTAAAATTAAACAACGTGCGGCAGAAGCAGTACTTGACCTTGCTGCTTTAGCCATTGACCAAGCGATTGAATCACCTACAGAGTCTCAGGTAACAGAAGCAACATTATTGACTGCTGAAGCCAAAGTATTGACGACCGAATTGGCTATCTTATCAACCAACAAACTATTTGAATTAGCGGGCACGCGTTCGACTTTAAGTGAACTCAACTTAGACCGTCATTGGCGTAATGTACGTACACATACCTTACATGACCCTGTACGTTGGAAGTTTAATTTGATCGGTAACTACTATTTAAATGATGTGCCACCACCACGTCATGCTTGGAGCTAAATCATGACCACAATCACCACTTCTCATTTATCTCTAGGTACCGATTACCAGCAAGTGGCGGCAAAGTACCGTCCAATTTTTAAAAAAATTGCTGAGGGTGCGGTACAACGAGAAACCGAACGTCAATTACCCTTTGAACAAATTCAATGGTTAAAACAAGCAGGTTTTGGTGCTGTACGGATCCCGCTCGAATATGGAGGCGATGGAGTATCTCAACAGCAACTTTTTGAACTTCTCATTGAACTTGCCGCAGCTGATTCAAATCTTGTACAAGCCTTACGTGGTCATTTTGCCTTTGTTGAAGATCGTTTGGTTGCACATCGTGACCAAGATCAGAGTGTTTGGTTTAAACGCTTTGTACAGGGAGATTTAGTCGGTAATGCTTGGACTGAGATTGGTAAAGTCCAAATTGGTGATACTCTTACCCGTGTAACGCAAGATCAAGAGGGCCAATTTTGGGTCAATGGTAAAAAGTATTATTCCACAGGTAGCATTTATGCGGATTGGATTGATTTGTTTGCTTATGATGAGACACAAGATCAGCATGTCATCGCAGCGATTTCTACCCATACACAGGGGGTTGATATACAAGATGACTGGGATGGTTTTGGTCAAAAAACCACAGGTAGTGGTACTTTAACTTTACAACATGTATCGGTACCTGCAGATCATATCCTACCATTCACACAACGATTTAAATATCAAACAGCATTCTATCAAGTCATACATTTAGCAACTTTAGCAGGTATTGCCCAGGCAGCAGTGGAAACATTTAGTGCAGAAGTTAAAAAACGTGACCGTATTTATAGCCATGGTAATGCCGATTTAGTCCGGCATGATCCTCAAATCCTGCAAGTCATTGGTCAAGCCTCTGCGCAAAGTTATGCTGCAAAAACTATCACCTTAGATACAGCAAAAGCATTGGATCAGGCTTATATCAGTCACTTTTCGCAAGACACAGCACAAGATCTAATCACCAATGATGCAGCAGAACTGAGTGCTTCGCAAGGTCAGGTGGTGGTTAGCGATCTGGTCCTTGATTTAAGCACAAAATTATTCAACAGTTTAGGTGCTTCAGCTGCAAGTCGCCAAAAACAACTTGATCGATTCTGGCGTAATGCCCGTGTGATTTCTTCACACAACCCTACGATATATAAGCAGAAAGTCATAGGAGACTGGCTGATTAACCAAAACCCCTTACCTTATGTATGGCAAATTGGGAACAGTCCACAAGCGCAACACTAAAAAAGGGCGTGATCGCCCTTTTTTTATTAATTCAACATTAATTGAATTTCTTGTCGACTATAACCACGTTCTCGTAAAGTGGCATAAATGGCACGCTTTATTTGTGGACAGTGACTGTTCTGGTGTTTTTGAAATAAATAAACTTCGCTTTCACTACGTAATACTTGCTTAAGTTGTAAAACGTGTGTGGTATTTTGAGGAAAAAAGCGTTTAAAAAACTGACGTATTCGGGAGGACATATAACATTTAAGTAACTAAGATAACATGAATATTATCTATTTTTATTTCACTTGCATATCCTATATTGATCCCGAATTGTTAAAATATGTTATGAAAATTCAGATCGAAACTATAGGATTTATGACTATTGTTTAGATCTGTCCAGAGCAGCTTAGATAACTCTATAAATCTTTGTTGTGACGTTGCTTTGAAAAAGCATTTCAAAACTTGGTCGGATATTTTCACCATCTACAGTAATATGTTTAATGTGATCAACTGTATGAGCTGATGAGAGGACTTTATTGAATGTCGCTTGAATAGACAATTTACTGCCAAATTGATCTATGACATGAATATTTTGTGTCAGCATATATATACCTAAAGAAAAAGAAAAAGAAAAAATGTAAGACCAAAATTAAGATCTTTAAAAATAAAAGGGTCTACAAGAAAATAGAAATGCATTCGATGAACAATTTGTTCAACTCATTTAATTTTTAATGTATAAAAAAAGCACTAAAATTAGTGCTTTTTTTGAATATCGTTAACCGCTTATAGGGCAACAATATTAACGGCATTTGGGCCTTTTTGACCTTGAGTTACGCTGAACTCAACCATTTGACCTTCGGCCAAGGTTTTAAAACCTGAATTTGCAATTTCACTAAAGTGTGCAAAAACATCTGGACCTGACTCTTGCTGAATGAAACCAAAACCTTTAGTTTCGTTAAACCACTTTACTGTACCTTTAACAACATTTGAGTTTGACATAATATATCCTACTGAATTTTAATAATTTTAAGTCGTTTTACTGACTGAATGTAACTTTGAAAATAATAAAGATTGGCGCTTAAAATCTGAAAAAAACGAAGGATTATAAATAAAACTGCGATACTTAATAGAGATTTACCGAACAAGACTTTTTTCTAGTTAAGTTAACTATACACTAAATAATAAATTAATCAAGTTTTTTTATATGCATATTTAATTATCTTATAAAATATTTACCTTTTGATGAATACTAACAGACGAATTAACCGTATAAAGAGTCAGTTTTACCAAAAAAAACCATGTGGTAGCTGCTAAAAAATAGTAGCCGTTGACTTTTATTTAATCGAAATATATACATGATGAAGGATGTATTTTACATCTGGCTATAATAATAAATAGGAATTAAACATGATCGGACTAATCGGAATAGTCTTATCCTTAGTATTGTTGATGTATTTAGCATATAAAGGATTTAGTGTCATTGTACTTGCACCGCTTTTGGCACTTTTTGCAGTGGCTTGGAGTGGTCTAAGCAATGAATTACTTGGTTTTTATTCACAAATTTTTATGACTGGCTTAGGCGGTTATATTATCAAATATTTTCCATTATTTTTGCTTGGTGCGATTTTTGGAAAACTGATGGATGATTCAGGTTCAGCTCGAACCATTGCACATTTTTTTGTCAATAAGTTAGGGCATCATCGCGCGATGCTGTCAATTGTATTGTCATGCGCAATTTTGACTTACGGTGGTGTGTCATTATTTGTTGTTGGTTTTGCTGTTTTCCCGATTGCAGCCGCATTGTTTCGGGAGTTAAATATACCTAAACGTTTGATTCCTGGTGCGATTGTATTAGGTGCACTGACCTTTACCATGACAGCCTTACCCGGTACACCTGCAATTCAAAATGCCATCCCCATGCCATTTTTTAACACCGACCTCTATGCTTCACCAGGTTTGGGTGTATTGGCATCCATATTTATTTTAATCACAGGAATGTGGTGGTTAAATCGTCGTGTAAATTCAGCTCAAGCACAAGGCGAGGGATATGGACAACATCACGAACCTGATCAAATTACTCCACAACTTAGCCATCATGACCCCAGTTTAATCAAAGCATTTATCCCAATTTTTGTGGTCATTATTACTAATTTATTGCTCAGTAAATTAATTTTTCCGTCAATGAATACCGCTTATTTAGCCACAGATAAGTTTGGCAACACTTCTTTAAGTGCTGTAGTGGGTCTGTGGGCTATTGTATGTGCCTTAGTTTTGGCATGTATCGCCATTATTATTCTCAATTGGAAAAATATGAATGATATTCGAAATTCGATCCAACAAGGGGTATCCTCTTCATTTTTACCTATTTTTAATACCGCTTCAGAAGTAGGTTATGGTTCAGTGATCGCATCTTTGGCCGGTTTTATTATTTTGCGTGATTTTCTTGTCGGTATTGCACCTAATAACCCGCTGATTTCAGAGGCTATTGTGGTTAACGTTTTGGCAGGTATTACTGGATCTGCTTCGGGTGGCTTAAGTATTGCCTTAAACACCATGGGTGAAACCTATAAAAATCTTGCACTTGAATCTGGCGTGTCCTTAGAATTGATGCATCGAGTGGCATCTATGGCTTCGGGCGCTTTAGATTCATTACCACATAATGGGGCAGTGATTACCATTATTGCTTTATGCGGTTTAACCCACAAACAATCTTATTATGATATGTTTATTGTTTGTGTGGTGATCCCCCTGATTGCGCTGATTGGCGTAATTACGCTAGGCACATTATTTGGCTCTTTTTAAACAATAACAATAGATAGGTTTATTTTTATGTCTCACACAATTCATTTACCACGTATTATGGAAATTGGTAAAAACTCAAGAAATCAACTACCTGCGATTTTAGCTAGCCTTGGAGCAAAAAGACCGCTGATTATTACTGACCACATGATGGTGACTTTGGGCTATGTAAAATACATACAAGATGTATTAAATCAAGCACATATAGAAAGCGATTATTTTGATCAAACCATTCCTGAACCAACAGCCGCTTCTATTAGTGCAGGGGTAGAATACGTGAAGGCCAAACCCTATGATGCCATTATCGCTTTAGGTGGGGGCAGCCCAATTGATAGTGCAAAAGCGATCAGTATTTTAAGTCGTTTTGGTGGAGAAATTCGTGACTATAAATTCCCACGTCAAGTCAATGAAACTGGTTTACCCATCATTGCTATTCCCACCACAGCAGGCACCGGCTCAGAATGTACTCGATTTACGATTATTACCGATGAAAAAACCAGTGAGAAAATGCTCTGTGCTGGCTTAGGCTTCCTGCCTGTTGCAGCAATTGTGGATTACGAATTAACACTTTCCTTACCACCAAGAACTACAGCAGATACTGGCATTGATGCTTTAACACATGCAATCGAAGCCTACGTGAGTCAGAAAGCGAATTTGTATAGTGATGCTCAGGCATTGGCAGCGATGCGTTTAATCGGTCCAAATTTAAAATTGGCATACCATGAACCCAATAATGAACAGGCACGTGAAAATATGATGCTAGGTTCAACGCTGGCAGGAATTGCTTTTTCTAATGCATCGGTCGCATTGGTTCATGGTATGAGTCGTCCTATTGGTGCATTTTTTCATGTACCCCATGGTCTATCCAATGCGATGTTACTACCGATGATCACCGAATTTTCAATCCCTGCTGCGCCACAACGTTATGCAGATTGCGCACGCGCGATAGGGGTTGCTACATTGGAAGATACTGATGTAATTGCCAATCAAAAATTAATCCAAGAATTAAAATCAATTAACCAAGAACTTCAAGTCCCCACCTTGGCTGAATTTGGTGTAGATAAAAAGCATTTTGATGACGTCGTCAATACGATGGCAGAACAAGCCTTAGCTTCAGGCTCACCAAACAATAACCCGCGTGTACCTGAAGTTTCAGAAATGATTGAACTCTATCAAGAACTATGGGCCTCTTAAAAAAAATAATCTTATTCAATCATTCTCCCTATCTATATGGATAGGGAGACTCTAAAGAAGCTGTATTTCAATTTATTTACATACTAATTCACTCAAAAAAATAAATATATATGAACAAACATTAAAATCATCTCAACTTTTCGCCCAATTCTACATCATTGAAAATCTACATATTTTGAGCGCTAAAGCGCTCTTTTTACTATCTTAATAGCTTGTAAGGGAGTAATGCCTGAATAAGTGGTTATTTTATGGGTTACGTCTATGGTTAATTCATCGTTAAACCTATAAATAAAACACATTAATTACATACACTTAATGATTTGTATGATGCGTCTTACACGCATCATATTTAATACTTGTTATTTTAATAAAAGTGCTTTAGATTGCACACATGTATTCACCATTAAAATTGATATGAGTTTAACTGAACAACGCGTACGCCAAGCCAAACCACGCGATAAAATGTACTTTATGGCCGATGATGACGGCTTAAGTTTAAAAGTAGAACCGAACGGCAATAAGTCTTGGAGTTATCGCTATTCACTCCCAAATAGCACCAAGAGACCACGAGTAAAGCTCGGGACTTATCCAGCGATGTCTTTAAAAGAAGCACGTCTTGCCCGTGACGATAAAAAAGATCAAGTCTTTAGTGAAAATGAACCTAGCTCAAGCCAGTTAAGCTTTGAGAAAGTTGCACTAGAGTGGATGGACTTTAAAGAAAAAAATGCCTTAGCAGACCGTCCACGTTCAGGTGTACTTGAGCTGGCACGCAAAGCCTTAATGCAAGACATCCTACCTTTATTGGGTGAGCGAGACTTTTTGAGCTTAAAGCGTTTTGATCTTGTGCAAGTGATTCGTCATATCGAAAGTCGTGGGGTAAAAGAGCCTGTTAAAAAAGCGTGTAGCTATTTAAATCAAATTTATGATTATGCTGTCGCGATGGGCTACACCGATTATAACTTGGCAATCGGCTTACAAAAAGTCATTATCAAGCAGCGTGTTAAACAGCATTATCCATATTTACAAACGGATGATTTACCTGAATTCTTAAAACGCCTGCAAAAAAATCAGGCTCATCCTATTGTTAAAAAAGCCCTATGGTTAAAGCTGTATACTGGGGTGCGTGGTGCTGAGCTGTTATCGGCAGAACCTCATCATTTTGATTTAGAAAATAAAATCTGGCGTATTCCTGCAATGCATGTCAAACAATTTAGACGCCGTGTGGTCTTGGGTATGCAAGTGCCGGATTATTTGGTGCCACTCTCTGATCAAGCAGTTGAAATTATACAATCTGCCATGGATTGGTCAGCGGGTGAAAAGTATGTATTTGCAAGTCCACGCCAAGCAGGACAACCTTTACATTTTAATACTTTAAACACACTGATCCGTCGTATGGGATATAGCAGTGAGCAATTATCTTCACATGGTTTACGCTCAACATTAAGCACCATTTTAAATGATTCAGGTCTTTTTCAGTCGAGTTGGATTGAGGCACAGCTGTCGCATACCGATAAAGATCAAACGCGTGGTAGTTATAACCATGCTGAATATTTAAATCAACGTCAAGAAATGATGCAATGGTGGGCAGATTATTTAGCTAAGCATATGCATTAAAATATTTTTTGAATCAGTAATAAAATCAGTAAATGGGCAGGATAAAATGCATATGCCCATTTATTGACTGGAGAAATCTTGAACTTTATTTCTCGATTTAAATATTGATAACTGAACCAGATCCCTAGAATAACTATCACTATAAAAGCCAAACTCATTTTCCATAACTGAGTATTTAATAATAATGAAAAATTATGTGATAAATTAAAAACCAGATATAAATTAAACATAATACTGATTAATATAGGTAAAAATATTAAATTTTTATTTAAAAAAGCTAAGTAAAAACATAAAATTGCATACACACCCAACACATCATATTGTATAGAAAATTTGGTTTGATTTAAAATGAGCGTCAATACCAAAGGAATAAAGAAATAAACTGGCGCATAAACAGGTTTTCTGACATATGCATATAAGAGTATAAAACAGAGTATCAGTGTTGGAAATATATTTAAGCTTTGTGTGTTTGTAAAATACAACTGATAGGGTATTTCACTTAAAAATGCATATACAATTAAATTTTTAAAATAACGTTGATCGCTGGCTAAAATATTATGTTTATCTTTGCTACGATAAAAATAATGAGCCATTAAAAACAAAAATAATGGGTAGGCTAAACGTCCTATAGAGTAGCACCATAGATCAAATTGACTAGATGCTGGGTTTAAAAAGCGCAAATGATCGATCAGCATCGTGATTAAAGCCACCCATTTAATCAGATCTAAGTTTTTTAATCGCATGTGATGACCTATCGCAACTATGCAAAATACATACAGTAAATATTGGATCAGTCAGCGAAAATATGCCTATTTAAACATTGAAGTATGTCGTCCATGTCAGAAGAATCCCATGTGCTGACCAAGCTGCCTTTTTTTATTTTGGAGCCTTATTTTAGACCTACTTTTTTGTATAAAGAAGCTTTATCCTTAGAACGACCCGCTTTGTTTGTGGGTAATCATACCTTATTTGGTATTTTGGACTTACCTTTTATTTTGAAGGAAATTTACCTTAAGCAGGGGGTCAGCTTAAAAGCTTTAGGTGACCATGCACACTATCACTTTCCAATTTGGAGAGACTTACTCACTCAAGCAGGCATGGTCAGAGGAACACCAGAAAATTGCCGCCAGCTTATGCAACAAGGGCAATCCATTTTGGTTTATCCGGGTGGCTCACGTGAAGTGATGCGCAGAAAAGCCGATGCAGATCAATTATTCTGGAAAAATAGAACGGGGTTTACTCGCCTTGCATTGGAATATGATTACGATATTATTCCTTTTGCATCAGTCGGTGCCAATCAAAGCTATAACATTCATGCAGATGCAGATTCTTTGAAACAGCATGCGCTCACAAAGAAACTCTTTGAAATTGATGCTTTAAAGCCTTATTTACGTGATGGTGATGCTTTACCACCGATTGCGACGGGGGTGATGGGTTTGCCTCTGCCACAACCACAACGTTTATATATTCAATTTGGCGAGCGTATTCAAGCCGCTGATTTTAAGCAAGCTGAAGATGCGGCATGGCAATTACGAGCATATGTTGAACAGCAAATTTTACAGCAGATTGCAGATTTAAAGCGCTATCGTCATCAAGATCGTGCCAACTGGTCTTGGTTAAGGCGCCAACTGACACGAATCTAACAGCCCATCATTATTTTGCTGCTGTGGCTTGAATATCGACCGCTTTAGGAATCAGTTTCAACTGATAGAATGAATCTGCAACTTTTTGCTGGGCCTGAATAATCTCTAATGAGGGCACATCGACCTGATTAGGTGATGGTTTCTTCTGAATCACGGCGCGGGCAATATCTAAACTCAGTCCTGTACTCTCTGCTAAAATATGTGCCGTCTCCTCTGGATTTTTTTCAATCCAATCATCGGTTTCATTAAGCACTTGTTTAATTTGATTGACAGCTTGAGGGTATTCCACTTTAAACTGTGGCTGCGCTGAATAGAAAGAATAGACAGCTGGTAATGCTTTCGAATCAAAGAGAATTTTAGCATTGCCTTGAATTTCGGTAGCGCTAATATAGGGTTCCCAAATTGCCCAAACATCAATGGCATTTTTATCCAGTGCAGCACGCGCATCCGCAGGGGTTAACCAAACAGGTTCAATATCTTGCCAACTCAATCCAGCCTGTTTAAGCGTCTCTGAGACAAAATAATGAGCACTTGAGCCTTTGGTTAAACCAACTCGCTTAGCTTTAAGTTGCTGTAAATTTTGGATCGGGCTGTGCTTGGCAACGAGGAGAGCATGTGCTTGACGTGATGCTTGTTCTGCCACTAAATAACGCAGAGGTTTATCTGCAGCCAGTGCAAATACAACAGGTACGTCACCGGTATAGCCAAAATCAATAGCACCTACAGACAATGCTTCAAGGGTTTGTGGACCTGCAGGAAATTCTTTCCAACTGATTTTTGTCTCAGGGAAGGCCTGCTCAAAGCTTTGATTTTTCTTCGCCACAATAAGCTTTAATGCTGCTTTTTGATAACCGATTGCTAGCTCACTCGGTACTTGAGCGTGAGGATTGTTGTCACTAGAAGCTTGAGATTGTTGTGGATTTTGATCACATGCACTCAGTAATACAGTTAAACTCGTAAGCGCAGTAAGGTATTTAATTTTCATGTTACATTTATACTTATGTCGATTTTTAAAATATAAACAGCACACTGACACAAACAAAATCTTAAATTCTGCTATGCATATCTTAAATTTAAAATCGATTTAAAAACCAGATAGGTTGTTGATATTTAATTAAAAATAAAAAATAAAATAACACACCCTTGGATATCTCTTTTTAGCGCAGTTTTAGATTTTTTTATGCTAAGACTAAATATTCATTAAAGCAGATAAAAATTAATATAAAAGCTAAACCCTCAATCTAAGCGTTTTTTTGGAAAAAACCGCACAAAATCAAGCGATCACTATTACAAAAAACTTAATAAATACCACGATTAAATGACGTTCTGTGTAAGCCCCTACGCTTACACTCGAAAGAGAAACGAAAATAATAAGTATGAGCATATGTCAGTACAGGAATTTATTCAAAGAACAACACAAGCCGAACGACGCGATCAAAATCATATGACTGCTGCAGTGAATTTACAAAAACTCATTCAAGCCAGCACAGATATTGCCCACCCAGGTGAAGGGCATACCTTATCGCGTTGGCAAACGCTGTCTCAAGTGGCAGCGACGGATTTGAATTTAGTGAAATGGTTTGAATCTCATCTCGATGCACTGAGTATCTTGCATGAACTTGGTTATACAGCTGAACATGATGCGATTTACGCGGTATGGGCAGCAGAAGGTGGTCCACAACCTTTGCGTGTTCAAGATGATCACTGCTACGGAATGAAAGCATGGTGCTCAGGGGCTGGAATCGTCGAAAAGGCGCTGATGACCTATCGTGATGAACAGCAACAATCACAATTAATTTTAGTAGATTTACGTGATGCCAATATTCAAATTGACCATAGTGTTTGGCAAGCCGTAGGAATGGCACAAACTGCCACTGCAAATATTAGCTTTGATCATGTCGCAGTCGAAAAAATTGCGGGTCCAAATGCTTATCTTGATCGACCTGGTTTTTGGCACGGCGCTGCGGGCGTGGCAGCATGTTGGTATGGGGCAAGCAGTCGCTTAGCACAACAGCTGTTTAATCAGCTTCAAAACAAGCCGCATCCCTTTAAAGCCATGTATTTAGGTGAAATCAGCACCGCGCTACACATCAATCGGCAGTATTTTTATGAGATTGCGCAGCGTATTGATCAATCTCCTCATCAGACGCACGAATATAAGATTCGGATGCTACGTCAATTTACAGAGCAAACGGCACGTCTTGTAATGGAAAAGGTTGGACTGGCCCTGGGGGCAGCACCTTATTGTCAGGATGGACATTTTGCCCGACTGATTGCAGATTTAAGTGTGTTTATTCGTCAAACCCATGGGGCATTTGATCTTGCGCAAATTGGAGAGCTTACGATTGAACAGGAGATAGAACAATGGACATTATAAAACACGATATTGTAGATGACCGCGTTATTTTTGGGGATGGGACCAGCACGCAAGTGTGGGAAAATTGGCAGGGTTTGCAACAACTTCCTGCACTGGATTTAAAACATGCTTTTCCTCAGCAACGCCGTGTCTGTATTTTAGCCCCACATCCTGATGATGAGATTTTAGGCTGCGGCGGCTTAATTCAACAACTGATTGCGCAAGGCAATCCAATTTTGATTATTGCAGTGACCAATGGTACCGCAAGCCATCCACATTCAAAACAATATACAGCACAAGATCTCGATCAACTGCGACCACAAGAAACCTTGGCGGCTTTAGCGCATTTAGGCGCCACCGATCAAGTGCAACGCATTGCACTCAATTTACCTGATGGTCAAGTCTATCAACAGAAAAACTCTCTTTATTTAGCACTCGAAAATATTATTCAAGATCAAGACATTTTAGTTGCAACCTTTGCACAAGATGGTCATCCAGATCATGAAGGTACTGGAAAAATTGCAGAAAAATTTGCACGTGATCATGGATTAGTGTGTTATCAAGTTTTAATCTGGGCTTGGCACTGGGCTAAACCCAATGATGAGCGTATTCCTTGGCAACGTGCCCAGCGTTTAGATCTTAGCTCACATCAACAAAACAAGAAACGTCAGGCGATTGATCATTTCAAAACTCAAATTGAGCGAGACCCAACCACCATGAATGCTCCCATTCTTTCGCAACAGGCGATTGAACGTATTTGCAAGGCATGGGAGGTCTATATATGCTAAAAACCCAAGTTTATTTTGATCAAATTTATGCGGAAGGTCATGACCCTTGGGGTTATGAACAGCGCTGGTATGAGGCCCGTAAGCGGCAAATTTGTCTGAGTGTATTATTGCAGCCAGAATATGACAATGCCTTAGAGATCGGTTGCAGCAATGGCGTGTTTAGTGAAGCATTGGGACAACGTTGTCACCAATTGCTGTGTTTAGATGGGCATCCTAAAGCAGTTGAGTTGGCACGGCGCCGTGTTGCGGCTTATCCTCATATTCGCATCGAACATGCTTGGGTACCTGAACACTTGCCCAACCAGCGCTTTGATTTAATTGTGGTGGGGGAAATCTTATATTATCTTGATCCTCCTCAACTTCAGCAATTAATCACTTGGCTGAATCAGCATCTTCATGAGACTGGGACTTTATTATGCTGCCACTGGCGACATCCGATTGAAGATTTTGAACTCACTGGCGATCAGGTGCATCAAGTAGTCAGGCAGCAGCTACAACTTGAGCACTATTTAAATGTGACCGATCCAGATTTTTTAATTGATGTCTGGTCTAAATCCAACTTAAGTCTTGCCAAACAAGAGGGCTTAATATGATTGGTGTCGTCATTCCTGCTTGTAATGAAGAAGACAATATCCAAGCCTGTTTGCTTGCGGTAAAGCGATCTATTGCGCAGCTCAATGCCAACATTGAAGTCAAAATAGTGGTGGTTTTAGACAGTTGTGACGATCAAACATTACAACGTGTTGAGGATCTTAAGGTTCATTACTTGTGTTGCAATGTGCGCTGTGTGGGGCAGGCGCGTGACTTAGGCGTACGCTATTTAATTGATCAAGGCGTGACGTGGATTGCATGTACGGATGCCGATAGTTGTGTGTACAGTGACTGGTTAAACCAACAAATCTCACATCAACCAGCTGATTTAATTTGCGGTGTAGTGGTGATTGACGATTGGCAGGATTTATCTTCACAAACACAAGCCCTGTATAAAGCACATTATCAAGATCGTATGAATCATCGTCACATTCACGGTGCGAATTTAAGTTTTAGCCGCGAAGCCTATTTAAAAGTAGGGGGCTTTCAGGGCTTAAGCTGCCATGAAGACGTTGATTTGGTACAACGTATGCTCGCTGAGCAGTGTCAGGTGGTGTGGAGTAATCAAGTCCGTGTGGCGACCAGTAGTCGCCTTGATGGCCGTGTGGATGAAGGGTTTGCCCATTTTTTAAAAAACTTACAATACAAACAGCAATTATTGAAAAAAGTGAGCAACTCATAGAATTAAACTCTAAACCTAAGTTAATGTTTATTCAGTGAAAAATAACAAGCAAACGCTTTTGTTTAAATTTACTTAAAAATAAGCTGTATTTTAGCCAGAACTGTGTATAATTTCGCCAAATTACCCCTGCATAGATTATTTTTTAATCTAATTTTGCAGGGGTTTTTCTATGGAATTTCTGCAATTGGATGCTTTATTTTGTTGTGTCGGGTTATTACATGCTTCAATCCAAAACCATTGCGCTGCAATCAGGCGTCCAATCACAGCGTTTATCTGCTCAGCGCTTAGCCACCTTACTGTGCTTCTTTAGCTTAGGGTTTTCTACGGCAGCTTGGGCACCGTTAATTCCCTTTGTGCAACAACGCTTAATGTTAAATCACGCCGATTTTGGTGGCTTATTATTGTGTGCAGGTATTGGCTCAATGCTGGCGATGCCTGCCACAGGCTTTGTGATTCAAAAAATTGGCGGGCGTGCCATTATTGCCACTGCTTTAGCCTTATTTATTCTGGTGTTACCTGCATTAGCAATGGTGCCAAATACTTGGCTACTGGCAGCGAGCTTATTTACCTTTGGTGCAGCAGCAGGCAGTTTAGGCGTTGCAATTAACTTACAAGCCGTGATGGTGGAAAAGCAATACGCAAAAAACATGATGTCGAGTTTTCACGGCATGTGCAGCTTAGGTGGCTTACTCGGGGTGATGAGTATGACAGCTTTACTGGCTTTAGGCGTTACCCCCTTGATGGCAGCACTTAGTCTGGTGGCACTCATTTTATTGCTTGCCTTGATTGCTGTCCCTAAATGCTTAACCAAGACAGAGCAACAAGAGCCTGAGGTGAGCACACCTAAAGCAAAACGCGGCCTACCAAGTGCATTTGTTGCTCTCATTGGTGTCATGTGTTTTATTGCCTTTTTATCTGAAGGTTCTGCAATGGATTGGAGCGGAATTTACTTAACCCAAGAATTCGGTGTTCAAGCGGCTTATGCTGGGCTTGCCTATACCTGTTTTGCGGTGACCATGACCATGGGGCGTTTTGCAGGACGTCAAATTCAGCAATTTTTAGGCGAAACCAAGACCATTTTATTCAGTGCCTTAGCAGCAGGTTTAGGTTTAGCGACTGTAATTTTGGCCCCGCATTGGCTGGTTGTATTACTCGGTTATAGTATTTTGGGATTAGGCTGTGCCAACATCGTGCCGATTATGTTTTCCCGTGTGGGGCGCCAGAATCAAATGCCAAAAGCAGCAGCATTATCTTATGTCTCTACCTTTGCCTATACAGGTTCACTTTTGGGTCCAGCATTGGTCGGTTTAGGCAGTGAAGTGTTTGGCTTAACAGCAGTCTTCATGGTGATTGCGATCGGTTTAAGCTTAATTGCTGTGCTTAATCAATTCACGCTCAAACAAGAGCGCCGTGCGATTTAAACGGCACTCTGGCGTATTCCCGTGACACTTTTTAAATCTGTTAAAAAGTGTTCACGCCAATCCTCAATATTCTCATTATCAATCCCATCCATCAAAGCTTTATAGCGATGCATACGTTCTGCTAGAGACATGGTCAGCGCTTGGTATAAGGCTTGTTTTAAGCTTGTGGCATCATGAGGATCCACAATTAATGCCTCTTGCATTTGTTCTGCTGCCCCTGCATAGCGCGATAAAATAAGAACGCCTGGATTGTGTGGATCTTGGGCAGCAATATATTCTTTGGCCACCAAATTCATGCCATCTTTAAGCGAGTTGACCCAACAGATTTGACTTTTTCGATATAACTGCATTAATTCATGATGGGCTAACATTTGATTGGTTAAGTAAATCGGTTGCCAAGTTGCTGTTTTTAAATCCTGATTGATAGCACGAATGCGCTGATTGACCTGTTCAAAAAGTTTTTTATAAATAGGCACTTCCATTCGACAAGGACACGCGATTTGTATCGCAGCAAAACGACCTTGCAAGGATTTTTCACGCAGTAACGCTTCCATGGCCTCAATACGTTCAGGAATTCCCTTAGAATAATCCACGCGTTCAGCAGAAATCACTAAAGGTTGATCTAGATTTGGACAAGGATCAAAATAACGTTCCAACTTTAAACTATTGCCTTGTGCGGCCTTTTGAATCAACTTGGGATTTACACCAATAGGATACGCCTGAATCAGCACCTGTCGTTTTTTCTGGACAATCATATTGTCTTGAAGGCTGCTATGCAGTAAGTCTTTATAAACCTGTAAACAGATTTTTTGGTCGGCTTTGGTTTGCAAACCCAACACATCATATTCTAATAAGTCATGTAATAGGGGCGTGGCAACGCTCAGCTGCTGCCAATATTGCAATTGACTAAATGGAATATGCAGGAAAAATCCGATACGATTTTTAAGCCCTAATTGGCGACAATATTTGGCAATACTGAAAAAATGATAATCATGCACCCAAATAATATCATCAGGCTGGGCAATGTTTGCAATCTGTTGCGCAAAGCGCTGATTAACTTGCTGATAAATGGCGTATTGCTGTGGATCTTCACGCACTAAATCGCTACGGCTGTGCAACATTGGCCATAATGTATTATTGGCAAAGCCAGAATAAAAACCTTGATATTCAGTCTCAGTCATTGGCGTGGTGAGATAGAGTACTTGCTGCTGTTGCTGCTCACCAAACTCAGGCAACTGACCATCTTGAATTTGCTCACCATTCCACCCCAGCCAAATCCCGCCTTGATCTTGCAAAGCATCATTCAGGGCCACCGCAAGCCCCCCAGCTGTTTGCTGGCTATTGGGTAAACTCACTCGATTAGAAACCACAATTAATCTACTCATAGCATGTTCCTGCTCTTGTAATGAATTATTTTTTTTGTAAATTGTTCTAAGAATTCTGCGCAGTCTATGACGTTGTCAACGCGATACTGCGCTTGGGTTGCACCTTGACCCACCTTAATACTTACACCACCCATTTGATTGACAACGCCAAAACCATCTTCATCAGTGACATCATCACCAATAAAAATCGGACAATGCTGCTGCAAGGCTAAAGTATTGTGTATACGTTGGATCGCATTGCCTTTATGGGCGGCTTTGGGGGCAATTTCCCAGACACATTGACCTTGTTTAAGATAAAAATCTGGAAAATCTTGCACAACTTGCATGGCGATTTGGGCAGCTTGTTGTGCTGATTGAGGATATTCACGGTAATGCAAAGCCACTGAATAATCTTTGTATTCTTGCCTTAACGCAACACCTTGACAGGCGTGTGTCACAGATTGGTGTAAGGCTTGAATCTGATCAGCTTTGATATCTGGGAGGTATCTTTTGCGTTTTAAATACAGATCTAAACCATGACTCGCTGCAATATCCACATCTAGACCGGCGACGAGTTGCTGAGCTTCTGCTAAGCAGCGACCTGTGACCAAGATTACAGGATGATCCAAGGCGATGAGGCAACTTAAAAGATGTAAGGTTTTTTCAGGAATGAAGCTCTGTGTGGGATCAAGCTGAAACTCGGCTAAAGTGCCGTCAATATCTAAATAAAGCACATAGTGTGCATGAGGTGGCATGGTATCTAGAAAATGTGAGACAGCATGACAAGTGGTCGGCATTGTAATGATAGAGCTTTATTAATAGACAGATGTCTTGTTATAGCAGTACTCAGAGCTAAAAAGTTGATTCAATTACAAACCGCTAACACGCGGACTATTTAAGCTTACATCTGTTCTTTTTGGCACACTGCGCCCCAAAATGGAACATGATTTTTGTCTGATTGTGCTTTTTAGTATGATAAAAACAAAAAAACGTAATACTAATTTGGCACAGCCTTTGCATCTATCAAGCTCATCATAAAGTGATCTAGGGTTCCGATACATAAAATGAGTGTATGTCTGAGACCGAGAGTTCACGGCGAGAAGAAGTACTGATCGCTACACGGAGGGATAAAAGCCCGGGAGGTAAACCGTTAAAAGCTTGAGGTAGATGCACATGAACACAACAACTTATCACGAAGATCAAGTCCTTTGGACTGAACGTTTACCGGGTGGACACCATTGGTCTGCACGCATTCAGCGCGGCGCAGTCTTACAACTTAAATCCTTAGGTGAAAATGCCAATGTTGCACTGTACTGCGTCAATAGTGAAGATAAACTTGAACGCTATAACATGCCAGACAGCTTAAAAGGGCAACATACGGCATTTTTAAGTACAGGGCACATTTTAGCTTCTGATTTAGGTCGAGCGATGATCTCGATTGTGAAAGATGATCATGGTTGGAATGATGCTTTTTGTGCACCAAGTACTGCTCAACAAATTGAACAACAATTCGGCACGAAAACCTTTCAAGATGCTCGTAATGAGATGTACCGTAACGGCAAAGATAGTTTATTACTGGAAATGACTAAATTTGGTTTATCTGCAACCGACCTTAGCAGTACTTTAAATCTATTTTCAAAAGTTCAACCTGATGACAATGGCAACTTAAGCTATGTGGCATCTGACAATACTGATCAAGTGATTGAGCTGCGCTTTGAAATGGATTGCTTGGTGTTTTTATCGAGCGCACCACATGCTTTAGACAATAGCGCCGTGTATGCACCTGCCGATATCGAATTAAATCTGTATAAAGCACTGCCTTTAGGCGACAGCGACATATGTCGTGATTCATGCCCGCAAAATCAGCGTGCTTTCCAAAATAACAATCGTTACTACGCACTCAGCGCTTAATTGGGGGAATACAACATGACTGCACTTGTGAACTCACTACAAAATCATGAAAAAACAGTGTTAAGCGAAGTCTGTCCTGCTGGTGAAGCATGGATGTGCGAAGTCAAAAAAGGACAGTATTTCCGTATTGTTGACCTTGAAGGCAACCAAGCGGTTGATACGCTTTTTATCTCCGCTTCAAATCCTGAAGAGCGTTATAGTGCAACAGATACCTTAGCGATTAATCAACAGATTTATTTAGAAAAAGGCACGGCTTTATATACCAACTTTGGAAACAAAATTGCCATCATCAACGATGATAATTGCGGTCGCCACGACACTTTGGGCGGTGCATGTTCATGTGAAAGCAACACGGTGCGTTATAGCTTAGATAAATATCCAATGCACAGTTGCCGTAACAACTTCATGATTGCGCTGTCACAACATCCGATTGCGAAAAAGCATGGTTTAAACGTGCATCATATTGGCCCAAACATTAACTTCTTTATGAATGTCCCTGTGACTTCAGAGGGTCATCTGAAGTTTGATAATGGTATTTCTGCACCGGGGAAATATGTGGAAATTAAAGCCGAAATGGATTTAATCGTCCTCATTTCAAACTGCCCGCAGTTAAACAATCCATGTAATGCCTATAACCCAACAAAAATTCAATTGATCATCCGTGAAGGCGAGGAATAAGAACATGTTCAACAAAGTTTTAATCGCCAATCGTGGTGCAATTGCGTGTCGTGTCATTCGTACCTTAAAAAAATTAGGCATTCAGTCTGTTGCGGTGTATTCCGAAGCTGATCGTGATTCACTGCATGTGACTTTAGCCGATGAAGCCGTATTTATTGGTGATTCACCTGCCAGCCAAAGCTATTTAAATGTCGATAAAATTTTAGAAGTTGCCAAACAAACAGGCGCACAGGCAATACATCCGGGTTATGGTTTTTTATCTGAGAATGCTGAATTTTGTGACTTATGTGAAGCACAAGGCATTGTGTTTTTAGGGCCAAATTCAAGCCAAATGAAATCTTTTGGTTTAAAACATACGGCACGAGAATTGGCGATCCAAGCCAATGTACCTTTACTGCCGGGTAGTCAACTCTTAGCGGATGAAGCCGAAGCATTATTGGAAGCCAATCGTATTGGTTATCCTGTGATGCTGAAAAGTACCGCAGGCGGTGGTGGTATTGGGATGCGTTTGGTGTGGAACGAAGAAGAGCTGAAAGATGCTTATGCAACCGTATCCTATTTAGCGCAAGCCAACTTTAAAGATGCAGGTTTGTACTTAGAGAAATTCGTGCAAAATGCCCGTCATATTGAAGTGCAAATCTTTGGTGATGGTCACGGCTTAGTCTTAGCTTTGGGCGAGCGTGATTGTTCGGTGCAACGTCGTAACCAAAAAGTGATTGAGGAAACACCTGCACCACATTTAAACGATGAACAACGTGCCTATATCCAAGATGTTGCGATTCAATTGATGCAGTCGGTCAATTACCGCTCGGCAGGTACGGTTGAATTTGTCATGGATACCGACACCCAAGAATTCTATTTCTTGGAAGTGAATACTCGTCTGCAAGTCGAGCATGGTGTCACCGAACAAGTGTTTGGTGTGGACTTGGTTGAATGGATGGTAACGTTAGGCAGTGGGGATTGGACGCCACCAACAACTCAACTTGAGTCACAAGGTCATTCGATTCAAGTTCGTCTCTATGCCGAAGACCCAATTAAAAACTTCCAACCAAGCGCAGGTTTACTGACGCATGTCGAGTTTGATGCCAATGCCCGTAATGAAACGTGGGTAGAAACAGGCTCTAACGTCTCATCTTTCTATGATCCAATGATTGCCAAAATTATTGTGACCAGCGAGTCCCGTGATTCTGCGATTCAAGCCATGACAGATACTTTGGCGAAAACCTCGGTTGCAGGTATCGAAACTAACCTTGAATATCTACAAAACATTATTGACTGTGATGTCTTTAAAGCAGGCACGCAAACTACACGCTTCTTAAATAGCTTTGAGTGGAAAACCCAAAAAATTGAAGTGCTTCAAGCAGGCATTCAAACCGCCGTGCAAGATGTCACAGGTCGTTTGGGCTATTGGGATGTCGGTGTTCCGCCCTCAGGTGCGATTGATCCATTGTCTTTAAATGTGGCAAATCAACTGCTTGGCAATGCCTATAACACTGCAGGTTTAGAATGTACCCTACAAGGACCCAGCTTAAAATTCCATTGTGATAGTCAAATTGCCATCACGGGTGGTGAAATGTCGGCAACACTGGATGGCGTAGCCGTACCGATGTGGCAAACCGTCAACGTCAAAAAAGGGCAAATTCTAAAATCAGGTAAAATTGCCACAGGTTGCCGTAGTTATATCGGCATTAAAGGTGGTTTGAATGTGCCTGAATATTTAGGTTCACAAGCGACCTTTACCTTAGGTCAATTTGGCGGTCATGCAGGGCGTAACTTACTGATTGGCGATATGCTTCCAATCACGGCATTTACATCGACTGAAACGAAAACGCTTGCACCTGAACAAATTCCTGCATTCTCAAATACATGGGAAATTGCGGTGATGTATGGTCCACATGGTGCGCCTGATTTCTTTACCAAACGTGATATTGATTCTTTCTTTGCGCAAGAGTTTGAAATTCACTTTAACTCAAGCCGTACAGGTGTGCGCTTAATTGGTGAAAAACCTGAGTGGGCACGTACTGATGGTGGTGAAGCAGGTCTGCATCCATCGAACATTCATGACAATGCCTATGCGATTGGTGCCATTGATTTTACAGGCGATATGCCAATTATTTTGGGGCCAGATGGTCCAAGTTTAGGCGGATTTGTCTGTCCTGCGGTAATCGTCAGCTCAGAACTGTGGAAAGTGGGTCAACTGAAAGCAGGCGATAAGGTGAAATTTGTGCCTGTCAGCTACCATCAAGCCAGCATTTTAAATGAAAAATATCATGCCATGCTGAATGCTGAAAACACGGCATTGGTAAATTTTGATGAAGCCTTTTATGCCGAGAAAAATACTTTAGAAACACCTATTTTAGACACTTTAAAAGCTGAAAATGGTGCGCCTGATGTGGTGTATCGTCCTGCAGGTAACAACTATATGTTGGTCGAATACGGCGATTTAGTGCTTGATCTAAATTTACGTTTCCGTATTCATGCCTTAATGCAGTGGGTCAAAGATCAAAATATTCAAGGCATTATTGATTTAACCCCTGGGATTCGTTCTCTACAAATTCATTTTGATTCAATTCAACTTGATCAAACTGATTTACTGCGTTTATTGCAAGTGGCGGAAACTGAATTGCCAGATGTGACAGAAATGCAAGTGCCTTCACGTACCGTGTATTTACCGCTTGCTTGGGAAGATTCGCAAACGCAATTGGCAACCGAACGTTATATGCAAACCGTACGACATGATGCGCCGTGGTGTCCTGATAACGTGGAGTTTATTCGCCGTATTAATGGTTTAGATTCTAAACAAGCGGTAAAAGACATTGTATATAGCACCAATTATTTGGTGATGGGTTTGGGTGATGTGTATTTAGGTGCACCTGTGGCAACACCGCTTGATCCACGCCATCGTTTGGTGACCACAAAATATAACCCTGCACGTACATGGACGCCTGAAAATGCCGTGGGTATTGGCGGTGCCTATATGTGTGTTTATGGGATGGAAGGCCCGGGTGGTTATCAGTTCGTGGGTCGTACCACGCAAATGTGGTCACGTTACCGTAAAAACCCTGACTTTGAACAAGGCATGCCGTGGTTATTGCGCTTCTTTGACCAAATTAAGTTTTATGAAGTGTCTGAAGCAGAACTGATGCAGATGCGTGAGGACTTTAAAGCAGGGCGTTTAAAACTTCGTGTTGAAGAAGGTGTGTTGAACTTAAAAGAATACAATGACTTTTTAACTGAAAACCAAGCGTCTATTGCCGAATTTAAATCGGTTCAACAAGCCAATTTTGATGAAGAACGTCGTCGCTGGCATGAAGCAGGTTTGGCTGAATATGTGTCTGAAAGCCTTGATGCTGTGACGGATGACAGTGATGTTCAAATTCCTGATGGTGGTTGTGCAGTGGAGTCGCATATGCCGGGTTCAATCTGGAAAATTGAATGTCAGTCAGGGGATATTGTGGAAGAAGGTGCAACTTTGGCCGTGATTGAAGCAATGAAAATTGAGATTCCAATTATTGCGCCTGAGCGTATGAAGGTTGAAGACATTGTTATTGAAAAAGGGCAGACAGTGAAAACGGGGCAGGTGTTGTTTACGTTGGCGCCAGTGGCTTAAAGAATTCTCCCTAACACTCCTTACCCTCCTTTTTAAAGGAGGGAATTTGCTTTCTTTACTGGATATGACAGATGAATACCGTCCGTATATGGGGGTATTAGTGCTTGCTAATAATGACAATTGTCGCTGTTATAATTTTAATATAGCCGCCACGCTTA
Organism: Acinetobacter sp. CY17; assembly: GCF_059515825.1. Lineage (NCBI taxonomy): Bacteria > Pseudomonadati > Pseudomonadota > Gammaproteobacteria > Moraxellales > Moraxellaceae > Acinetobacter > Acinetobacter sp. CY17. The sequence goes on along the minus strand of NZ_JCAKMX010000021.1, from coordinate 17,525 downwards.
GTTCTTCTTAGGAAGTCCGCGCAACCTTGGCGGTTTTTTACGTCTACAAATCAGCTAATTATGTTAAAAGATTAAATAAAAACAATTACTTAAACTAGTAAAGATACAACAGGCGAAGAACTGGGTATACATAGCAACATCGCTACTGCGAACAGCAAAGTAAATGAAGTCCCAGACTTACAAGCGATTTTAGAACAACAAAAGATCATTGCAGATGCGACATCGACAATAGTTGCAGCAAGACAAACCCATTCACAAAACCAAATTAAAGCTACTACTAAAAAAACCACAGTATTGGCAACAGAATTTTATGATCAATTGAGTCCAGAAGATCAAGAGAAATTAAAAACAACAGTCAAAGAAGCATATTTATGCTTTCTTCTTTCTATAATAGAGATAAACGCCGAGTTGTAAAAAAATTAGATACGCTAATTCTCTTAAGATAGTTCTGAAAATATCAGATTCTGACCAGATAGCACTGATGATAAAGAATATCGTTATGATAAATAAATGTAGGTATAGAGGCTTTTCATTTTGTTCTGTATTGGAGCATGATGCATTGAAATACCCAAGAGCTATTAAACCAATTATTCCTATGGGAACTGCGACATAAAAACTGAAATAAATTGAGTGAACATTATCAATAATAAAAGTGACGATAACTGTAAGTACCATTAATGCTAAGCATGATAGAAAGAAATTTTTTATATAAAATTCAGGAATATAATATTTAGGCATATTACAAATTGTAAATGATTATTATTTGTGATTATATGGTTTTTGATAAGTAATTAAAACTTAAAATTTTCTAAAATTAATATAATACAGATTATACGAAGTCAAAAATGGGAGCTAAGCTCCCATTTTTGATGACTTTTTTAAATAAGGCCAGGATGTGCATCTAAGATTCGAATTAATGTTGCTGCTGGTCCTGTTGGATAGCGTCGGCCTTGTTCCCAGTTTTGCAGAGTACGATGGCTAATCTGGAGACGTGCTGCAAATTCGCTTTGACTTAAACCAGTTTTTTCTCGCACTTCCTTAATATCTGGTAATTCAAGCTCGGTTGTTCGACTTGCCTGGATCTCTTTGCGCTTGATTGCTCCTGCTTCTTTAATCGAAGCGACTAAGTCATCAAATAAGTTGTTATCCATGAAATTGCTCCTTCACGAGTTGGCGTAGTATAGCGGTTTCTTTATCCGTTAAATTATCTTTTACAGATTTTGGATAAGCCACCAAAAAAAAGATTTGATCATCCTCATTTACCCAATAGTAAATTACTCTGATACCGCCACTTTTACCTTTATTACCTTGAGCACAACGTACTTTCCGAATGCCACCGCCATTCTTGATTAAGTCACCTTTATCTGGCTGAATCAATAGATCTTGTTGAAGTTGACGATATTCCTCATCAGATACAAGGTCTTTAATTTGCTTGGTAAAGATACTGGTTTCAATGAATAACATAGATTCTTTATACGTCAATGGCGTATAAAAGATTCTAGCATTTTCTGTATCAAAAAACGAGAGCTGGGGCTCTCATCTCGTATAATCGTCATTATCTTAAATAGATTGAATGTAATCATTCTAAACTTATTTCATAATTGGCGTGATTTACCATATTGATGGCGTAATTCGATTTATATAGAAAATGAAAAGCCTCTAATATTGATTTATACATAATCAACATGAAGAGTTTCGAATGTAAAATAAAATTGCACTGATCACAGGTGGAGCATCGGGTATTGGTAAAGCAACCGCAATAAAGCTGGTGTCACAAGGGACTACAGTTATTATTTCTGGTCGACGTGCAGAAATAGGATTAAAAGCAGTTGAAGAAATAAAAGGCTTCGCAAAAAATAATGCTCAGGTACGATTCATTCGTAATGATGTATCAAATGAAGATGATGTCAAAATTATGATAGATCAAATCGTGCATGAATTTGGACGTTTAGATATGGCTGTCAATAATGCTGGTATTTCTAATGAGACCTCAACCATCAATTTATCAGATACGAACCTGTATAAAGAGATGATTAATACTAATATTTTAGGCGTTTATTTCTCAATGAAGTATGAAATCATTCAAATGCTTAAACAAGGTCATGGATCTATTGTAAATCTTGCGTCAATTGCTGGCTTAAATGGTATTCCATGGGCAGATACATATGCTTCGACTAAACATGCAGTTGTAGGGTTAACTAAGTCTTCAGCAGTTGACCATGCTTCTCATGGTATCCGTATTAATGGTGTAGCACCTGGAGCTGTTAAAACAGACATTATTGCGAAGCAATTAGAGGGGGGAGATGCAAATTATAATGAAGCGAACATCAGCGCAATGCACCCTATGAATCGTTTAGGAAAACCAGAAGAAATTGCGAATGGCATTGCTTGGCTACTTTCGGATGAAGCCAGCTTTGTTACGGGACATATTTTAAGTATAGATGGCGGATTCCAAGCAAAGTGATATCTGAGAATATAAAATTACCAACAGCATTTTGGTTAGCAGTAGAGCGGCTTAGTTTAAGCCGTTCTATGTTAATTAAAGAAGCAGATCTACCCTTACATGTTGCACGTGATGATGCACGGATAACAACCCTACAGTTTTTTAAACTGTGGCAAGCCTTAGAAAATTTTAAGGGTAAGAATGTTGGGATTAAACTTCTTCAAGTATTGGATAGCGGAAACTTACCACCGTCTTTTTTAGTAGCATATCATGCAAAAAATTTACGTGATGCTATCCAACGTGTTTCGCGATTTAAGGCTTTATGCACCCCCGAAGAATTATTCCTAACAGAAGATAAAGGGTTACTCTGTATCACAATTAAATGGCCTACTGAACAGCTTAAACCGCCTCATGCACTTATAGATGCCACAATTGCTTCTTTAATTTACTTAGCTAGAGAAGGTACTCAGCAATTGGTTCAACCTGCCAAATTAGATTTAAATCGTGACATTGCAGATGTTTTTACAGGATTTATTAACTGCCCGATACACTGTAACTCAAGTGAGAATAGAGTGTATTTTTATCAAAAAGATTTAGATCTTGGTTTCCCTAGCTACAACGATGAATTATTAAAGATTTTAGATGCTGCGTTGGAAGTAAGTTTTAATCAACAAAGCGCAGGTTTAACAGTTTCTGAGCAAGTTAAATGGCTATTGCGAAGATCTTTAACTGCGGGACGACCTGAACTAAGAAGTGTTGCAAAAGAACTATCCATCAGTCAGCGGTCATTGCAAAGACATTTAAAGAATGAAGGCGCAAGTTTCCAAGCATTACTTTCTGAAACTAGAAACCAGCTCGCTTGTGAGTATTTATTGGATTTAAGCCTAGATCTTGCTGAGATTTCTTATTTACTTGGATATGAAGAGCAAGGATCATTTTTTCGTGCATTTCAGGAATGGGAAAACTCAACACCTACAAAATGGCGGGAAGCACATCTTAACGAAGTATTGAAAGTGAAAAAATAATGAAAATTGTCATCTTTGGTGCCAGTGGCATGGTGGGAGTAAAAAACGAATTTTGGAAAGTGCAAAAGTCATTTTGAAAGATTGTTTTTCTGAGGATGTGCATTTAACAAAACTAGCAGCAGAGCTAAATGTGAAAAGATTGTAAAGCTCACTTTGAATAAGCTCGAAACCCTTTTAGACAATCTAAAAAACTCCGAAAAACAAATTCAGTGGATCTGTGTATTTATATAAAGTGAAATTGAAATCAGTAGGGTATCGTTTGGTCTATCAATTCATTGATGAAAACGTTTTAGTGCTTGTTTTAGACATTGACCGAAGCGATACCATTTATAAAAAGATATAAAAAAACCGCATAAAGCGGTCTTTTTATTGATCTTAAATTAGGGCTTCTGATCCAAATGTTCATGCAAAATTCGTCTTAACTCCAAAATCGTTTCAGGTTTGGCATGAATCGAATGCCCACCTTTAAAAACCTGTTCAGACTGTGCACCTTCTAAATGCGAACTTGCATAGGGCACAATCCCATCGGACATTCTTTGCGGAGTATCAAATTTGGTGGCATTGCCCAGAATCGAATGATAAGGCAAACCTGCTTTAGGCATGATCTGATGGGTTAATTGCATAAAACGTGAGTTGGGGCTTAAATCATCCGGTCCTGAATGAATCAAACCTTGTGTACTATTTTTAGCATCTAAGCGCACATCTACTTGCTCAAAAAAAGACGTTGGCAATTTAACCAATTTTTTGGCCCATTCAACATACCACCGATCAGTCAAATCGCTGCCACGGTGCGGTGCTGCGACAAATACTGCACGGCTAAAAGGTAAATCTGCTTTGAATTGGAAACGCTCCGCAATCACTGGATTTTGTTGTAAACGACTATATTGCTCGTAATTCATCAAAGGAATCGCTTGCTTAGAAATATCAGCATCACTGACCAATAAGCGACTAATAATCCCACCCATGCTGTGTCCAATCAACACTGCGTCTTTGGCAGAGTTTGAATTGGACTCAACTTGAGCAAATGCCTGTTGAAGTAAGGCATGAATTTGGAAGCGACTCTCAAAAATTGGCATATTGGTAGAATAGGCCATCATCCATACTTGGTAATTTTCTCTTAATACCGGATCACCCAAAATATTATTGGTTAAATTGACCCAAGTTTCAGGGCTACTGGCCAAACCATGCACCAAAACAATCACTTTCTTGTGTGGTTGGTAAGGCTCTAAGCGGTATAAATGCGGCATACGCAAAGCTTCAGCCCGATCCAGCAAGCTCAAATATCCAACTTTACCCAATTTATTATGGGCTAACCAGTACGCAAAGGGCGCCGTGTAATTTGCTGTTAAGGTATATTCTTGCTCATTTAAGCGTGCCAATTGATGTTGATAAGGATTGTAGACACTTAACTTGAGAGGAGTTTGACCTGAAATAATATCTGTGGCAGATGCTTTTGCATCAATCGGTTGTAAAGTGGCTGTAACCGTTAAATATTGCGGGTGATGTAACCGAGGATTCTCTCGATTTTTGTAATAATTTGCAGGATCAACAATGAAATCATTGGCGACTTCAGGTTCAGCAGCTCTAGCTACAACAAATTCAGCCCCTAAGCCATCTTGTCGGTTGATCTTACTAAAACCAGAAAAATTGAGCGTATAACTTGACTGTAATGCATCTATCTCAAGCGCTTTAAGTTCAGGATAATTTTGCGTGTCGATGTGATAGAGATGTTGTCCAATATAAAATTGCGCTGGCAATGTTTTAAAGCGCTTGGTTTGGTATTGCAAACTAATTAAACGTGATAAAGCATAGTTATATAAAGTGCGAACCTGCATTTGACGCAGATCAAAGGCATGCTGATGAGGGTGGGTGCCTGCTTTAAATAAATAAGCATAACTATAACGTAAGCTTAAATCTAAAGCAGACAAGGTCTGCTGAGTACACGCTTTGGTTTTACAGTGCTGATCTAAGGACAAAGCGTGGGCTAAATAAAGCTCACTTAAAGCACTATAACGCTCATGTGCCGGAATCACCTGTTGGGCACTAATCGCATGGCTACACTGTTGAAACTCACGAAAGCAGCTGGTGTCGCTATAAGCGCTCATGGCCAATAAACTTTGTGTGTCGGCACTTAATTTTGAACTGCTAATAATGGTTTGACTACGCTGTTGAATGGCTTGTTCGATTTTATTGTGTTGAATGTTGACCAATTGACAACCACTGACACTCAGTACACTGGCGCTGAGTATGCCTAAGTAGATTAATTTTTTATTTATTTTAAAAAGATTAGTCATCATAAAACTTAAGCCATAACATTTAATGCTTCATTTTAACTGCTTCGAGCTCACTTGAATATGCTCCTCTGCTCCAAGTAAGCAAGGTGTCTAGGTCAATTGTGCTCATTGCATCTAGAATCATTTTTTTTGATTTTTTAATGTGCTTTTTCATAGATAGTGATCTGCATACTAATGCCAGCAAAATTAAAGCATCTACTAAGCTTTGGCACGCTTTATGCTAATTATTTAGTAATACAAATTTTAAATTTCGTCATACTAAATTGGGAGTATTGTCATGTATTCACAAACCAAATTATTGCAACGTACCCTGAAAGCTTTTTTTATTGCTTTATTTAGTGCGCGCGCTGGCGTATATCTATCAAAAAATCAACATAAATAAGGAAAGAAGTGTGCCAAAACATAAACTTGCTCGCATTAGTATTACCGTTCCTGAAGCCACATTAAGCGCTTTAGACGAGAAGATTGTTGAACAGCGCTATGAAAATCGTTCGCAAGCGATTGTTGATATGATTCATCAGCATTTGGTCAATGCAGACGAGCAAGCCAACGCAGTGATGGTGGGCACACTGACCTTACTTTACAGTATTCAATCTAAAAATATTCACTATCAGATCATTGATTTACAGCAAAAACACCTGAAAGAAGTGATTAGCTCACAGCATATTCAACTTGATGATCAAAAAATTATGCAAGTGATGTTGCTACAAGGGCAAAGTCATGACTTAAAAAGAATCAGTCAAAATTTTATTGCACTAAAAGGTGTCATCAAAGGTCATTTAGAGCTGATGGACGCCGTCATGCCACCTCTAGCGCAAAACGAAATAGGATAACAACATGCACGCTTATTGGACCCTTCAAGATTGGAAAACTGCTTATCAAGATCAGCAGATTCAGCTGAATGATTTATATGCCTATACCCAGCAATTAGACAATACCGATCATGCATGGATCAGTATTGCCTCACGCGAGCAACTTCAGCGCCAAATTGAAGCATTAGTACGTTTACCATCAGATTTACCGCTTTACGGTATTCCCTTTGCAGTCAAAGACAATATTGATGTGGAAGGGTTTTATACCACTGCCGCCTGTGAAGCAGCAGCCTATCTCGCCACGCAAGATGCACATGTGGTGGCAAAACTAAAAGCTGCAGGTGCCATTGTTATTGGCAAAACCAATCTTGATCAGTTTGCGACCGGCTTGGTTGGGGTACGTTCACCGTATGGTGCGGTAAAAAATAGTTTCAATCCAGCGTATATCAGCGGTGGGTCAAGTTCGGGTTCATCCGTGGTAGTGGCCAAAGGGTGCGTGCCCTTTAGTTTAGGTACAGATACTGCAGGTTCTGGGCGGGTCCCAGCAGCTCATAATAATATTGTAGGTTTAAAGCCCACCAAGGGCTGGTTCTCTAACACAGGCTTGATTCCTGCCTGTCGTACCCTTGATGTAATCTCAATTTTTGCGTTGACAGTCGATGATGCTTGGCAAGTTGCACAAATCATGCAAGGCTTTGACACCCAAGATGCCTATTCACGCCAGCATCCTGGCAATGTCGCCACACAATTTTCTAAGGGAAAAATTGCGATTCCGGCACAGCGAGAGTTCTATGGCGATATACAAGCGCAACACGCATTTGATCTTGCTATAGCGCGTGTTAAACAGCTCGGCTATCAAATTCAAGAGATTGATTTTCAAGACTTCAATCAGTTGGCATCGGCACTTTATCATAAAGCTTGGGTCGCAGAGCGTGACAGTGCAGTCAAACAGCAGGTGAGTCGTCATGCCTTACATCCTGTCATTTGTCATATTACCAGTCAAGCCGACCAATACAGTGCTGTAGATTTAATTGAAGCGGAGTATGAACGTGCCGAACTTTCCCGACGTATTCAACTGGCTTTACAAGCGTTTGATGCATTAATGGTACCTACAGCACCAACTATTTATAAAATCAGTGAGCTTGAGGCAGATCCAATCACTAAAAACAGCCATATGGGAGCTTATACCAACTTTGTTAATTTTGCAGATTTAGCAGCATTGGCCTTACCTAATACGATCCGTGCTGATGGCTTGCCAAGTGGTGTAACGTTTATTGCAGCTGCATGGATGGATCAAGCCTTGGCCCATTTTGGTCAAACATGGCAAAAGGCCACTGCTTTAAATCTAGGTACCTCCACACAGCAGTATCAAAAAACATCTGAAATTTCTGGCAAAACGAGTGTCAAACTGGCTGTGGTGGGTGCACACTTAACCGGCATGCCACTGAATTTTCAATTAACCTCTCGCTGTGCCACCTTGCTAAAGCAGACAGAAACTGCCGCACATTATCAACTTTTTGCGCTTGCCAATACTCAGCCTGCCAAACCAGGTTTGGCTTATACACAACACGGTCAAAGCATTCAGGTCGAGGTTTGGGATGTACCAATGGCTCGCTTTGGTGAAATTGTGGCAGAAGTACCCGCACCTTTAGGCATTGGCAACGTACAACTCGCAGATGGGACGTGGGTAAAAGGCTTTATTTGCGAGGGCTATGCCTTAGAACATGCAACCAATATCAGTCAATTTGGGGGTTGGCGTGCCTATATCCAACAACTTAGCCAAGCGCAAAGCCATGCCAGCACCCCCAAAACTGTTGAGGTACTGCCATGAAAGCCCTAACCTTGACCGTGCTTGGTAGTGTTCTCTTTTTCACAGGTTGCGATAAAACCGCCAAAATCCCTGAACCTTCTGCCCAAGCCAAACTCAAGCAAGCCATGCAGCCGATTAAAATTGGTTATAGTGATTGGCCAGGTTGGGTCGCTTGGCAGGTGGCGATTGAAAAAGGCTGGTTTAAAGACGCGGGTGTTGAGGTTGATTTTAAATGGTTTGATTATTCAGCCTCCATGAATGCCTTTGCAGCCAATCAACTTGATGCAATTTCGATATCCAATGGGGATAACTTAGTGATTGCTTCAGGTGGCACACGCGGTGTCATGATTATGGCAACAGATTATTCGGCAGGTAATGACGTCATTATTGCCAAAGCAGGTATTCAAAGCGTGCAAGACTTAAAAGGTAAAACCATTGCAGTTGAGAAAGGTCTGGTCGATCATAACTTGCTTGCTACAGCACTAGAGGATGTTAATATTCAAGAGCAAGAGGTTAATTTGGTCAATGCCATGACCAATGAGCTTCCTCAAGTGTTTGCCAGCAGCCATGTAGACGCTATTGCAGTATGGCAACCCGTTGCCAATCAAGCCCTAAAAAATGTGGCGGGTGCTCACATTATCTATTCTTCTCAGGACAAGCCAGGCTTAATTTACGACACCTTAAGTGTCAATATGAGTCATTTAGCCAAATACCCAGAAGAGTGGAAAAAAATTATTCAGGTTTGGGATCGTACCGTCCGCTACATTCAAGATCCTGCCACACGTCAAGATGCCCTAAATATTATGGCAAAGCGTGTAGGGGTTGCACCTGAACAATATGAGCAATTTATGAATGGGACTCATCTGTTAGATTTAAAAGCCAATCAACAGGTATTTAAGAAATCTAATGATTTAAGTTCCATTTATGGCTCGACTTATCATGTCAATCAATTTAACTTGAATCACGGCGTATATGAGGTCAAATTGGACTTAGATGGCTTGATCTATCCTAAGCTGGTCACAGCTCTACCTTAGGAGAAAAAAAAGCCAAGCAAAGAGGGGAGAATTGCTTGGCTTAAAGGATGATCATACACAGGCATTATGCGTTGCAGCTGTGTTGAATCACTTGATCTATATCTAGAATAAGCACAATACATGCAACAGTAAAACAAATAAAATTCATAAAAATGATCGATTATTTAGATTTTATTTTCTGCTGACGACGACAACGTTCTGAGCAGTATTGCACCTCATCCCAACAACGCTGCCATTTTTTGCGCCACGCGAAATTTAAACCGCAGCTTGCGCATATTTTTTGAGGTAAATGTTGTTTCTTCATTTTCAACCTCTTTACTGAATTAAGTTTAGACAAAACAAGGTTTAAGCAACAAAAAAATCACATATATTTCACTTTTACTCGCTTAAGATAAGTTTCAAAATATGTCGGTTATAGGTCACCTTGATGTTACATCGCGCGATAGATCTCTCACGAGTCATTGAAATGGCTTGGGAAGATCGTACCCCATTTGAAGCCATTTTTCGTGAATATGGTTTAAATGAAGCTGCCGTGATTCGCTTAATGCGTAAAGAGCTTAAATCCAGTAGTTTTAAGCTTTGGCGTCAACGTGTCACTGGGCGTAAAAGCAAACATTTGGCTTTACGTTCACCTGAAATTTCACGCGCCTATGGTAGCCGCCAATATAAACCTGTATAGGCTAGAAGGAGAACGCTTTTGGCAGCGTCTAGCAGTAAAAAAATTTGGATGATTGCTGTTGTGGTGACTCTCATTATGGGTCTATGGGCTTGGCGTAGCTGGCAAGGCCCTGTTGTCAGCACCTATACAGTTCAACAACAGCCTTTGGTACAAACCGTAGTTGCTTCTGGACGTTTAGAAAATGTCTCTCGCAGTGAAATTGGTAGTGAAATATCTGGGGTTGTACTGGAACGCCGTGTGCAAGAAGGTGATCAAATCCAAGTGGGTGATGTTTTAGTGGTCATTCAATCGGATGATCTGAAGGCGCAAGTCCGTGAAGCTGAAAATGCCATTCAAGAGTTACGTCGTATCCGCTTTCCACAAGCCCAAGTTGAGCTACAAAGTGCGCAGTTTCAACTGCAACAAGCCAGCCGTGAAGCAAAGCGTCGTCAAAATACTGAACCTGGTGTGTTATCGATAGAAGAAAAAGAACAAGCGTTAGAAGCTGAACGTCTAGCACGTAACAATTTGGCTGCCGCACGCTTAAAAGCACAAAGTTTAGCACCCGGTCAAGTTGAAGAACGGACTCTGATTGAACGCTTAAATGCCTTAAAAGCCCAATTAGCAAAAAGTGAAGTGCGTGCACAAGTCGCAGGCACGATTTTAACCCGTGAAGTAGAAACAGGAGACGTGGTGCAACCGGGTAAAACTTTATTTACCCTTGCCGTAGATGGGCCAACCCAAATTTTAGTACCGCTAGATGAACAAAATTTACCTTATTTAGCATTGGGACAAAAAGCACAGATTATTGCGGATGCCTATCCAGAACGCCCTTTTCCCGCACAGCTCAATTTTATTGCACCGAGTATAGATCCACAGCGTGGCACAGTTGATGTCAAACTTGGAGTTGATCCAGTACCGGATTTTTTACGTCAAGATATGACGGTTTCAGTCAACATTGAAACCGCACGCCGTAATCAAGCTTTAGTTATTCATAATGATGCAGTATTTGATATTCAGGGCAATAACGCCAGCGTTTGGGTTGTACGTGATAATACGCTTTATCGTCAAGCGATCCAAATGGGTCTAAAAAGTGCCACTCAAGTTGAAGTTGTCAAAGGCTTAAAGGCGGGTGATCAAGTGTTACAAGATCCTGCACAAGGTCAAGCAGAGCGACGCGTCCGTACTGAGCAGGTGGAAAAAGATTGAATATAAAGCGCTTGTGGACAGACTGGCTGATTGCGATTGGCTTTTTACGTGAAGGTCGTAGTCAATCATTAATGATTATTGGTGGGGTTGCCATTGGGGTGGCGGTCATTGTCTTTATTAGTGCTTTAATTCAAGGTCTACAAGCCAACTTAATTGAACGGACTTTAGGGACACAAGCGCATATCAGCTTATCAGCACCCGATGAAATCAATCGTATTATAGAAACCAAAGATGCGGTCCAGCTGGTCTATGAAGACCAGCGCGCTCAACGCTTGCGTTCAATTAACAATTGGCAAGAAGTGGTCGAAAATCTAGATAAAATTCCAGATTTACAGGCTGTTTCACCCATGGTTTCTGGTCCTGCTTTAGTCAAACGTGGTGAAGCCATTCAATCAGTTGCCATTATGGGCATTGATTTGCCGCGTTATCAGCGTATTGTGCCCTTACAAGAGTACATCACCAGTGGACAATTACGTTTAAAAGCCGATGATGTACTGATTGGCAGTGAAATGGCCAAAGATTTAGGCGTACGAGTGGGCAGTAAAATACGTTTAGATAATGGGCTTGATGTAAATGCCGTGATGAATGTCGCCGGTATTTTTGAGTTAGGCGTACGTGAACTCGATTCTCGTTATATGTACGTTGACTTAAAACGTGCTCAATCACTGCTTGATCTACCCGGAGGCGTCACGCTGATTGATTTACGCATTCAAGACATTTTTGCAGCTGAAGCTGTTGCAGCACGAATGCAGCGTCTAACCGGTTTAAAGTCAGAGAGTTGGATTGGTAGCAATGCCCAACTGATGAATGCTATTTCTGCACAAAGCTTGTCAACCAATATGATTATTGTATTTGTTGGCATTTCTGTGGCATTTGCCATTGCCAGCGTACTTTCAATTAGCGTGGTACAACGCACCCGTGAAATTGGCATCTTGCGTGCTACAGGCGCCAGTCGTCAGCAAATTTTAGTGATTTTTTTGATCCAAGGTGCCGTGTTTGGCCTATTGGGTTCACTGGTCGGTATTTTGACAAGTTATGCCTTAGTATGGTCATTTAACCAATTTGGACCAGGATTATTCTATATTCCCATTTCGCCAACCCTAATTATCTCAGCACTGTTGCTGGCAACATTAAGTGGTTTAGTCGCAGCGGCTATTCCTGCACGCCGTGCTGCACGCCTTGACCCGGTAGAGGCCATTCGCCATGTCTAATGATGAAGTACTTCGTTTAGAAGCTTTAAAGAAATCTTATAATATTGGTCAACCCAATGAAATTGAAGTGTTACATGGGCTTGATTTCACCATTAGACGTCATGATTTTGCTGCCTTAATTGGTCCATCTGGCTCAGGCAAGAGTACTTTACTCAATATTTTAGGTTTACTGGATCAACCAACCGAAGGCGAGATTTATTTACTGGGTCAGGCCACTCGCCAAATGGATGATCAAGAACGCACTCGCTTACGTGGACAGAGCATTGGTTTTGTTTTCCAGTTTCATCATCTCATTCAAGCCTTTAGTGTTATTGAAAACGTACTCATGCCGCTGATGTTGGTCCATGGTAAACCCAATAAACAAGCGGTTGAAAGAGCACACTATTTGCTTGATGCTGTGGGGTTAAAGGATTTCTCAAAACGCAAAGCCAGTCAACTCTCAGGAGGCCAGCAACAGCGTGTTGCGATTGCCCGCGCTTTAATTACCCAACCTGCTTTATTACTTGCTGATGAACCAACAGGCAATTTAGATTCTCAGACCGCCACAGAAGTCTTTGAACTGTTTCGTGAAGTCAATGCGCAGCAAGATTGTGCCGTTTTACTGGTGACCCACGATCCACGCTTATCTGCAACCTGCGACCGAACCATCAAACTGGTCGATGGGCGTATTGAAAGTGACCAGTTATCAAATGCTTAAATAAATGTTTTTCAAATTATATCTAAGCTACATGAAGTTTCTTAATCTTAAAAATGAGTAATATTTAAGCATAAATGATTAAAAAACAACCTAAATTATTACATTTATCCAGAAAAGCCCCCAAATGAGGGCTCGTATGACTTAGAAAAATTAATTCGGTCTTCTTTGGATAAATCCACTCTTAAGCCAATAATTGAGATATTTATGTAAGGTCGCCTCATCCAAGGTAGGGGAGATTAAGTTATTTCCTAATGCTTTTTTTACATTCGCTGTATCATATACTGGCATATCCTCATATACCTCCCAGCGAGTCATAGAGTTATAAACTGGCTCCTTAAGCATGGGAAGTAATGGAAGTAGAGGATTTTCATAAAGATGTCCTGACTCCTCTAAAATATTTAACCAATCGCTGTAGTTTACCAGTTTTAATGAGTAACCGTATTCCAGTAGATATTCATGTAACTTTATTAAGTTAATCGATTTATGAGGATCAAGCGGAACTAGGTTATAGCTCTGAGAATAGGTCATTTGCTTTGCTAGTTTTAAAAGGCATTCACTCACATAGTCTACAGAAATGAACTCTTTCTTCTGATGTTCTAGTTTAGGAAATGCTCCTATCTCTATACAGCCTTTTAAAAAGCGAGCCACAAAATCTTTTTCATTACCAATGCCTCGTTTACTGTCTCCCATGATAAAACCAGGACGATAAATATTAATAGGTAGCCCGATAGCTTGAGCACTTACCATAATTTTTTCAGCTACCCACTGGCTTTGAGAATATCCAGTGTCATATTGTAAACAGTTCAAATGATCATCTAATGATTCATTTTCAGACAAAAAATTCACTTTATTAAAGAAACCTGTTGGACCGAAAGCAGCAATACTAGACGTGTAATGCAACGGTTTTACTCTAAAATCAGTAGAAAATTTTAAGATATTGAGAGTACCAGTGACGTTAGCGGGTTTATGAACAGAGTAAGGCTGAATGTAATTCACATGCGCACCTAAGTGGAAAATACATGATATTTTCTCGCTAAGAAGGTTATATTCATCTTTTGCTAGACCAAAGTACTCTTGATCTAAGCAACCACAAACAACTTTTACCTTATCAGAAGATCGTTCATTCCATAGATCATATTTTTTCTGATTCTCCAAAATTCTTTCTAAGCCTGCCTCCGATGTGTCGGCCCTAACCAAACAATATATTTCTTTCACATCACTATCTTCACAGAGTAGGTCTAAAAAGAAAGCACCTAAGAACCCCGTTACACCCGTTAAGAAAACTCGACCTTCTTGATGAGATATCCAATTAATCGGTAAAAAATTTTGGTCAATAGTTGGTAATGGTGACCTCCCATCTTCCTTTAAGGTATCTAAGATCGAGTCAAACGCAGTAACATCTGTATGATTAATTTTATTTTCAACTAGTTCTGCCAAACTTTTTAGGACTTGATGTTTATAAAGTTCACATATTGATATGTTCACATTAAACTCTTGTTTTATATCAATCACTAAGGTTGCAACTTGCAGTGAACTTCCGCCTAAATCAAAGAAGTTATCCTCCTCAGAAATATCAAAATAATTTAATGTCTTACACCATATTTCTCTAATTTTACTGATAGTTTGACTTTTATCTTCATTATCAAAGTTGGAGCGCTTAGAGATTGAGAGTTGATGTAAGGCTTTTTTATCTGCTTTCCCATTAGGATTTAATGGAATGTGATCAGTAATATAAATTCTTGGTATCATATAACTAGGCAATACTTGAACTAGGCTCTTTCTCAAATCCTTCGCTAAATCCTTAAACTTAGGAACTATGTAAGCTATGATATAAGATTCAATATTCCTATTGTCTGACTTAATAATATCAACGACTACTGAACTGACCATGCCTGTTTTTAGAATGGATTGCTCAATTTCTTCCAAATTGATACGATGTCCACGAATCTTAACTTGATTATCTTTACGACCGTGGCACTGTATATAGCCATTTTTATCAATTAATCCAATGTCGCCGGTTCTATATATTTTGTATGAAGTGCCGTTCTGCTCTAATGTCGTAAATCTCAGATCCCTCGCATTGTTTACATAAGATCTAGCCACTCCGTCACCAGCAATCGCGATTTCACCTATTTTTCCTATTTCAACAACTTGTAAGTCATTATCGATAATAAATATTTCTGTGTTGTTGATGGGGGTACCAATATCAATACTTATGTTACTGTTTAAGTAATCTAAAGTCACATGTCTAGTCGTAGCATATGTCGTACATTCAGTAGGACCATAGCCATTTCTCAAATTAGGTACCTTAGAATTAAGTAAAACCTCTTTCATAGCAACCGCATTAGCAGGTTCACCCCCTACGATAATAGAGCGCACTCCTTGAAATGCTTCAGGCTTAGAAAAAGCCATTAAATTGAACAATGATGTAGTTATTGCCATAATAGAAATTTCTTTTTCTTTTATGCCAGAAGCAAAGGAAGATACATCTAAAATTTGATCTTTAGGAAAAATATGAAGGGTGCACCCATTTGAAAGAGCTCCATAAATTTCAAATAAAGATGCATCGAAAGTTGGATTACTAATATGTGCTACGGAATCACTACTATTAAATGGGCAAAAATCTGTATTGAAAGCCAAACGTAAAATACCTTTTGCCAGTATTTCTACAGCTTTGGGAACGCCACTAGTACCAGATGTATGAAGAATATGTGTTCTATGTTCTAGATCAATTATTGTAGAATCGGTGGAGAGAGAGTCACTATTATTTAGCTGTGAGTAGAGTTCATTAATTGTTAGTTGATGTTGTGCGTGAATTGAGTTTTCGGTAATTTCTCTACTAACAGCAACTTTGATATCAAGATTATTAATTAGACTCTGAAGTCTAAGAGTTGGCTGATTAATATCTAAAGGAACACATGTTCCACCACAATACAAAATACTCAACTGTGCCACAATATTATCTATAGAAGGTTCTAAGATAATAGCTACTGGTTGTTCCTTTCTTAATATAAATTTTGAGAGCTTTATTGAACAAATTTTAGCCTTATAGATTAAATCCCCATAACTTAGAGTAACACCTTCCATCTCAATCGCTATCTTTTTAGGGTGGTCCTTAGCATATTTTTCTATAGTGGAGAGAAAATTTATTTTACTTAAGTCAATATATTGATGTGTGATGTGATTTGCTTCTGTAGCCATTTTTAATTCCTTAAGTTCTACTAATAAACAGTTTGCAAATTTAAAATATTATTATGACTAAGAGTAGATTTAACTCACTATTATTTAATTATTATTAAAAGTTAAAAGAGATTTAAGTCTCTGTTTTAGACTAAAATTAGAAGTAGTTAAGAAAAAGATTTTTTAATGACAATGTGTTTTAAAAAATTATTAAAAAACTTATTCACAAAAGAGTTAGTATTGTAGTGGTTTAATAAAGTTGGACACCAATTTAGGTGATAATGTATTCACCAAAGAGGTGCTCAATGAGAACAAGACGAACATTTACTCCAGAATTCAAATTAGAAGCAGCAAGCCTTGTACTTGATCAAGGCTATTCAATTTTACAGGCCTGTCGTGCTTTAGATGTTGGGCAGACAGCATTAAAACGTTGGGTTGATCAACTTCAATTTGAACGAACAGGACAATCTCCAACAATGCCTGCTCTAACAGCTGAGCAAAGGGAAATACAACAACTTAAAGCTCGTATCCATCAACTCGAGCAGGAGAAGATGATCCTAAAAAAGGCTACAGCTCTCTTAATGTCAGACGAATTCAAACATATGCGTTGATTGATCAATTAAGAAAGCTAAGCTCTGTTAAATTAATCTGTCGTGCCTTTGGTGTACTGCGTTCAAGCTATTACCATTACCGTTCAACAAGTAAAACTCCTCATCCAGATCGTATCAAGCTTAAAGTGATGATTAAAAGTCTATTTAAGCAAAGTCGTCACTCTCTTGGTAGTCGGGGAATTCGATTTATGTTGTTGAATCAGGGCATTAAGATTGGACGCTATCTGGTACGTAAGTTAATGCGTGAATCAGGTCTTGTTTCCAAACAACGTAAGAAGTACAAATATCAAAGCAACGTAGCTGAAGTCCCTGCTGTTCCAAATATATTAAACAGGCAATTTAAACCTGTTCAGCCTAATCATGTGTGGAGCAGTGACATTACCTATATTTGGACAGGTAAAACATGGGCTTATCTTGCAGTTGTTCTTGATCTGTATGCTCGTCGAGTGATTGGTTGGTCTATGTCGTCCCAAGCAGACCAACATTTAGTCATTAAGGCATTAGATGAAGCATGGCATCGGCGAGGTAAACCGAGTGGCGT
>NZ_JCAKMX010000020.1:0-67331 GCF_059515825.1 Acinetobacter sp. CY17 | reverse complement strand
GCTTATGCCCAAGCGCAAGAATGTTTAGAGCTGAGTTTTTATCTCTGTCGTGAGCCGTACCACAGCTCGCGCACTCCCACTCTCTTATTCCAAGACCTGTCCTACCTTTCGGACTACTTGCGGTGATCTCACCACAGCACGAACAAGTTTGGGAGGTATAGGCTTCATTGACTTCCTCAAACAATACCCCTGCGTTCTCGCATTTATACTTGAGCATTGTTTTTAGTGCTGAAAATCCTGTATTTAAAACAGATTTTGCTAGTTTAGTTTTTACAAGTTTCTTGGCACTTAAATCACCTACAATAATGACTGCATTATTTTTAACAAGCATGCTGCTTGCCTGATGCAAATGGTCTTTACGACAGTTTGCAATCTTGGCGTGTAAGGCACGTACACGTTTTTTATTTCTTGCTCGTTGAGCAATACCTAATTTCTGTTGGTACTGGCGATAGAACTTAGGATTTGAAATTACAGTGCCATCAGAACAGGTGGCAATATCTTTTAAGCCTAGATCAATGCCTATAGCTTTGGTTGCCATTGGTTTTTCTTGCTTCGAAAAGTCAACCACAAGACATACATACCAACGCCCACGACTGTCCTCAACAAACGAACCTGTTCTAACAGTATATTTGCTTAGTCCGTAGCTATCCCATAAGCCAAATTTAGTTTTTCCATATTCAACATACCCATCAGCATATTTTAGTCCTGATTTTTTAAATGGTATCCATCCAAGCGATCTTCGTGCTGACGTCTTGTTGCTTACACGCCATTTCAGCTTTGCTTTTTTAAATTGCTTTCTTCGAGTGATCAGTTCTTCTGTAATCGCTTGTACGGTTTGACTATGTAGGTTGCATTCCTTAGATGTACCTTTGGTGTATTTTGCAATATCGTATACCGATAGAAATTCACCTTTACCCTTAAGATGCTTAAACCCTAAATCATTCACATAATTCCAAACAAAGTTGACCTCTGATGCGAGTTGGTCTAGCACCTTGCAATGTTTGTCTTTTATGCGTAATTTAAGGGTTTTCACTATTAAAATATATTTAGGCTATGAGTAATAGGCAAGAGATTAGAACAGGTCGTCACTGTGTTTTTAATATGCACGCTCATTGAGTCTTTGTGGCTAAATATCGTAGAGATGTTTTTACCAAAGACATTCTCGAAACAATGTATGAAGTGTTTGAACGTGTCTGCTTAGACTTTGAAGCTCAATTGGTGGAATTTAATGGTGAACATGATCATGTACACCTATTGATTAATTATCCACCTAAAGTTGCTGTTTCAAATGTAGTGAATAGTTTAAAAGGTGTATCGAGTCGTCATTTAAGAAAACAATTTCCTAAAATCAGAAACAAGCTATGGGGTAATGCTTTGTGGTCGCCTAGTTACTTCGCTGCATCGTGCGGAGGTGCGCCTATTGGGATTATTAAGCAGTATATCGAACAACAGCAAACGCCGCATGAATGGCTTACGCCAGTCGCTTATATCCTCGGGCTAAACCCCGAGGTTTTACGCTCCATCGGATAAATGAATAAAACCCGGAATATCGCCACCGCTATTTTCTTCATGTAAGCGATCTTCAAATTCACGGATATCACGCATACGCTGATAAGCACGCAGCAATTGTTGTTCGTTTAATAGCATTATTCTGATCCCTTTGTTGTACTTGCTTTTTAAGTCCGAAAAAAGCATATCTTTATCAAAGAAGATTTACTCAAAAATTGCTATTCGACTAAAAAAATAAAGCTAAATTTTATGCACAACCCCATGATATTAAATGAATTATATATTGTATTTTTTCTTTAACTGACTCAAACCAACCTTTTACCAATCTTCTTGTTTTAGACTTTTAAATACTGCAAACTCAGGTTACATAAAGCCTAAAAGAATGCGCATTTTTAGGGCAGCTATATACTGCTTTAGCATGCAAGATATGCTACAACATCCTATATCGGTGCAGTATGGAACACTGCATGAGTCAAAATAAAAAATAACAAAAATAGGATCGTGGTGATGGACCTTCAACGATGGCATCCTTTACAAACCCAACATTTAATCCAGCCCAAAACGCCTTTAGCAGCGCCTGTATTTCATATACAGCCACACATGAGTCATATTTACTCAAGTATCGAACTATGTTTATCTGAGCTCATTGATATTGCAAAACAATCAAATATGGCGCTTGGCATTACCGATCAGTATGGTACGTTAATGCGTACATGGAATAGTCGCCTCATGCAAACTGCTGCCGAACAAGTCCATTTTGTAGAAGGTGGGCATTGGTCCACGCAAGCAGTCGGCAGTAATGCCATTGGTCTAACACTTAATGTACAACAGGCAACCTGTGTACATTCACATGAAAATGAAATGGATAGCGTACGTGATTGGGTATGCTATGCCGCTCCTATTTTGGATCCAATCTCAGGCCATCTACAAGGGGTTGTCAATTTATCCACCAAATCTAATCGACACAATGCACTCGGGATATGTGCAGCCAGTCACTGTGCACGTTTATTGTCGGATGCACTGCGCTATCAGCAACGTTTACAACTCTATACTTTAGGGCCAGCCTATGTAGTGTTTAATCAACAACGTTTACCATTAAGTCTGCGGCAAATTGAAATTTTGGCTATTTTAGCGCTCCATCCCCAAGGGATGAATTTAGAACAACTCCATCATGCAATTTATGGTGAGCGTGAGGTAGCTTTAAATACTTTAAAAGCCGAAATTTCAGTATTAAGGCGTTATTTACCCAATTGTTTAGAAAATCGTACTTATCGTTTAAGTTGCCATGTTGAAGCTGATTTTTTACAAGCCGAACAAGCACTCAAGCAGGGGCTCATTGCCAGCAGCTTTAATCTCTACCGCGGTACATTTTTAGCCAAAACCGAAAGCCCTACTTTAATCGCATGGCGACATTGTTTTGATGCTAAGTTCAGTCAACTCATTTATCAAATGCACGATGTGGACGCACTGTTGGACTTACTGAGCCGTGCACCAAAGCGCTTAGATGCACTGCAGCAAATTATCGATTTGTTACCTCGTGAACATCAGTTATACCAACATATGTACGCGTTATTAGAGACTTAGTTAAAAATACAACCTATTTCATGTTCACAAGACTGCATCTTTTACTTGCATATCGCTACAGCTTTAACCCACTTGTTATACACAGCAAGCTAAGGTTTTACCTATGCTAAAGCCTTAAACTCTTAAGAGGACATCGAGTATGCGTGCATTAACTTATCATTCCGCACGGGATGTGCGAGTCGAAACGGTAGCGGATCCGATCATACAAGCGCCAGATGATGTAATTCTAAGGGTGACAGCAACAGCAATTTGTGGCTCAGACCTGCATTTATATCGCGGTAAAATTCCGGCGACCCAAGCAGGCGATATTTTTGGTCATGAATTTATGGGAATTGTGGAAGAAGTCGGTCCTGAAGTCCATCAAGTCAAAAAAGGTGATCGTGTTATTATTCCCTTTGTCATTGCCTGTGGTGATTGCTTCTTCTGTCAGCACGATCTCACTGCAGCATGTGAAAAAACCAATACGGGTCGCGGTGCCATTATCAACAAAAAGCAGATTCCTCCGGGGGCAGCCTTATTTGGCTATAGTCATTTATACGGTGGAATTGCAGGCGGACAAGCTGAGTATGTCCGGGTACCTAAAGGCAATATAGGGCCATTTAAAGTTCCAGGCTCACTGCCAGATGAAAAAGTCTTATTTTTAACTGATATTTTACCCACTGCTTGGCAAGCTGTCACCAATGCGCAGGTGAAAGCGGGCTCAAGTGTGGCGGTGTATGGTGCAGGGCCAGTGGGTTTACTGTCGGTCGCATGTGCCAAGATGCTTGGTGCTGAGCAAATTTTTATTGTCGATCATCACGATTACCGTTTAGATTTTGCGCATCATACCTATGGTGCAATTCCAGTCAACTTCGATCATGTTGATGCTGCTGAATTTATTATCTCAAGAACAGCAGGTTATCGCGGTGTAGATGCGGTTATTGATGCAGTAGGTTTTGAAGCCAAAGGCAGCGTTATTGAAACTGTGCTGACCAACTTAAAGCTTGAAGGTTCGAGTGGCGTTGCCCTACGGCAATGCATTGCTGCAGTACGTCGTGGTGGCACAGTGAGCATTCCTGGCGTTTATGCAGGACCAATTCATGGCTTTTTATTGGGTGATGCTTTTGATAAGGGTTTAACCTTTAAAATGGGACAAACGCATGTGCATCATTTATTGCCCACCTTACTTGAGCATATTGAAAATGGCGACTTAAGACCAGAGGTCATTATCACCCACAACATGCGCCTCGAAGAGGCAAGTGAAGCCTACCGTATCTTTGACCAATGCGAACAAGATAGTCGTAAAATTATTTTAACCCCTTAATTTAACTCATTTCATTACTGCAAAAAAAATCCCAGCCGAGAGGGGGTAGATGGCTGGGACGAAACGAGAAATCAGGTAGAAAGCATGCGATCGCTTTTCATGTCCATGATCATAAAATAAGCATAGCTTAAAGTAAAAACGTAAAATCTCATCATTTACATCGAATTTACCAATCTATGTTTAGTTTTTCTAATTATTTCAATACAAACAAAAATAAAAATCTATTACAATAATTAATAATTATCATTTACCAATATTAGCATTATTCTTCTCATCGATAACCAGATGACTGAATATCTGAGTTGATGCAGCTTAATTTTACAATAGGTTTCCACTATGAAAGAGTGTGACGGGCAATCTCGAGCCTATACCCTAGTATGCTTCCCCCCTGCCGGATGCAGCGCAACCATCTATCAAGCTTTTCAAAAATACCTTCATCCCTCCTGCCATTTGCTGGCACTTGACTATCCTGGACATGGGCGAAAATTCGCTCAGCCACTTGAATCTGATATCAAAGCCCTGAGTCAGCAGCTTGCACAAGAGATCAACGATAGAACCACTCAAGAGATCATCTTGTTTGGACACAGCTTAGGAGCCGCTTTGATCTGGCCGGTAGTAGAAGCTTTAAAAAATCAAGCTGTATGGCCACGTATTAAGATGCTCGTAATCAGTAGTCGTCCAGCACCACAGCACAGCCAACATTTATTAGCGAAACATCAACTTGATGATCAAGCGTTAGTACAACAATTACAACACTACCAATATGTGCCCGCACATATTTTCAAGCACCCTGATATGCTACGTCTTTGTTTTAAGCTTATTCGGCATGATTTTGCTTTAAGTGATGCTTTGATTTCACAATCGCCACCCTGTCAAACCCATCTCCCTGTTTTGCTTTTACATGGCGATCAAGATCCAGATTTAACAACAACTCAAATGTTGGATGCTTGGCAAGGTTATACTCAACGTTGGTTAGGGCGTATTGCCTTTACAGGTCATCATTTTTATTTTACCCAGCCCAATATCCTCAAGCACATGCTGTCTTGTATCGAAGAAAAATTCCAAACTCTACATACAGCCAGCACATCACTTTGAATAGCCACCAAAATTCTAGACACACGTAACCATCTTTTGATGGGCCTTTTCATAATCTAATGGAGAACGCTGACCATTGGAACCATGCCTGCGTTTTGTATTGTAGAACATCTCAATATATTCAAACATATCAGACCTAGCCTCAGTTCTTGATGCATATATTTTCTTTTTGATCCTCTCGCGTTTTAACAGTTGAAAAAAGCTCTCGGCAACAGCAGCCATAAATTGCCCATTTTCTAAGATTAAACGCTCAATTTTGGTGTCATATAAAATGTCTACCCCTAAGTTTTCTGCGCTGCGAAAATAGGCGTTGACTAAGGCTTTACCCCCACCCATAAAAAAAGCATTGGTACGTGCCACATGTAAAGCACCTGATAATGGCGGTTGAAAATTCACCCCATGCTTACGCATCCAATCTCGACATGTAGCTGTACTACGAATCACTAAACGTGCCAAGTGTTCATTGGTTTTTCCACCTGTAACCTTGAGTAGATCTTGCCAATATTCTTCTTCAGGATAGGCTTCAACTAAGACATCCTGCGGTGCATCATGCATGCAGCGCAAGTTACGTGTGTGTTGGGAATTGCCACCACGCCATAGTTTAGGCGCAGCTTCAATGAGTAATACTGAGGCACCCGCCTCACGTGCAGTCAAAGCTGCACAAAGTGCGGCATTCCCACCGCCAATCACAACGACATCATGCATCGTTTGTTTCCCTTCTCGATTTTTGTTCAATGTAATCAAAAAGTGATCACGGTAGTGATAAGCAGGGACTAAATAGGTATTTAATTTTATTAAATAGGAGATTGGTCTATAAGCGTAGCGCTTGGCCAAACTTGCTTTTGAATCAAGTCTTTAATACAGAGTTTAATCGCTACTTTTGCTGCTAAAGAAGCAGGTGACAATTGTTCTTCAGCTAGACTAATTAAATAATTAATCCGCGATAAATCCGGCTGTTTAATTTTCAATAAGCATAAACGACCTTTAAGGGATGGAAATAGAGCACTTCCTGGCTGGATAGTGGCCATGTCTAAATTGGCCACACAATCCATAAGCAGATGTAAACCATCAATTTCACAACTCACTTGAATATTATCAACTTTTTGATTAAGAAATTTACGTAGACCATGTCGTTGACTCGGCAACACCAAAGGTAGACGATTGGCCTGTTCAAAATTAATTTCGCCTTGTTGAATACATTTAGCAAGCTCATATTTTTTTAATAAATTTGGCGTTGCCATTAAAAACATTTGCTCTTCAAGCAAGGCTTGAATCGACCATTGTGGGTCAACGTCTTTAGTAAAAATAATGGCAAGATCCAACTGACGCGCATTCACCAAATGGCTTAAATTACCTGACAAACTTTCCACCAAATGCACTTTAATATCAGGGTAACGAGTTTGCATCAATTGCATCAGTGGTACACCCAACACAGATGCTAGACTTGGCGACATCCCAATACTAACATGACCAGATAAGCGTGAAGAATGCGCAGCTTCCACTGCATATTGCATATGCCGGAGTACCAGTTGCGCTTGTTTATAAAATGCTAAACCAGAAGGGGTAGGGGTCACGCCTTGGGCACTGCGTTGTAATAAGCGCGTTGAAAGTTCATCCTCAAGTTTGGCAATTTGCTGACTCAAGGCAGATGTCCCAAGCTGCAATTTTTTTGCCGCTTTACCAATACTACCGGCCTCTACAATGCTAATAAAATATTTAATTTGTCGTGAATCCATCACAATCTCATCATCGTGTTTTGAATATTGTGCGCATAAATTTGATTTTGTTCTAGTTTTTGTAAAAAACATCTACATTTAATTTTCTATCCCAATTTGTTTTATACTGCAGCAGTCGTTTTCAGATCAAATATGGCCATGCAATTACACGCCGATTTTACTCAAACCGTTATTTTGTGTCCGGAAGATTATCATTGGACACCCTCCCCTGGCGGACAGGTGAATCGCGTGATGCTAGAACGCATTGGACAAGAGCGTGCCCGTGCTACCAGTTTAGTTGAGTACCCACAAGGTGCAAACTTCCCGAGTCATGATCATCCGTTGGGGGAGGAAATTTTAGTATTGTCTGGCATATTTACAGAAAATGACCAGCAACATTATGCGCAAGGTTGGTATTTACGTAATCCCCATCAATCCCAGCATCAACCATCAAGTGCAACGGGTTGCATTATTTTTGTCAAACTCATGCAAATGCAAGCCACAGAACAAACACCAGTTCGCATCAATACACACGATGCGTCACTTTGGGTGAATACACGCTATGGGCTACGTTTAGACTTGTACCAAGATCCATATGAGAACACCTATTTATTCAAACCTCGCTTGGCCCATCCTTTTAGCCTCTCAGACCCACAAGGTGTAGAATTATTGATTGTACAAGGGGCACTTCATACGCATAAGACTGTTTTCACTCAAGGCACATGGCTACGTCTTGCCGCGCACGATCAATTGCATTTTACTCAATCAGATCCAGATACCATCTTATATCTCAAACGTGGGCATCTGCTGCATGCTATGCATTTATGGCAGAAGACCGAGGCAGGATCAAACTAAATACCACACCCTTTTGCGTATTTTGAACTTTTGCTTCACCGCCATGCAATTGCATGATGGCGCGCACAATGGCTAAGCCTAAGCCACCTTGTTGTTGTGTTCTGGTACTGTCCACTTGATAAAAGCGTTCAAACAAATGGGCTAAATGTTGTTCAGCAATTTGCACATTTGGGGTAAGTACCTCAATCACGGTCTGCTGCTGTTGTTGATAAGCATGGATCTGAATGATGTGCTGAGGCTGCCCATATTGCAGACTATTACTGATTAAATTTGATAAAGCCCTTTGTATAAGTTCAAGATCAGCGTAGACAGTTTCGACTGCTAGACTTAACTGAAAAGACATCTGCTTTTCTTCAGCCCATAATTCAAAGTATTCGACTAGCTCCTCAAGCACCACTTTTAAATTTAGTTTTTGATAGGTCAACGCGGTATTGTTTTGCTCTGCTCTAGCAATAAATAACATATTGTTAATCATCTGATTTAAACGCTGATACTCGTCTAAATGCCGATCGAGGAGCTGCGCATATTGCTCAGCATCATATTGATTTAATAAAGCATATTGCGTTTGTGCCATCAGGTTATTTAAAGGCGTACGTAATTCATGAGCAATATCGGCTGAAAAACGAGCCAATTGCAAATAATTATTTTCAATCTTGATCAGCATCTGATTCAGGGTATACGCTAGCGTACTGAGTTCTGGACTCGATGGCTGAGCATTAAATACCTGCGACAACCGATTTAAATCAATTCTTTGTGCATCAGCAATCAATTGAGTCAGGCTAGATAGAATCTGTCGCCCTAGATAAGCCCCCAATAGACTCGACAAAATAATCCCTAACACACTATACAACACTAATTGTCGTAAATACGCGATTAAGGTTTGCCTATGTTCATGGCTCGCCTTACCTGCAATCAAGTCATAATACTGACCCCGATGCTCAAAGGATTGATAGGCTAAGCGCATAGAAAGGCTATGGGTATTGATATCTACAAATTGGATCTGTGCAGCACTAGACAGCTGCGGCAATGGTAACTGCTGTGGATTAATATTAATTAACGTCTGCTGACGATCTTTTAAAATCAATAAGCTATCGGCTTCACCCACCATATTTTGATACAATTTGGGATACTGTATCAACAAATTTAGGCTATCAGGATGCTGCAAAAACACACTCATACGCTCAATACGTGCGCTCAGCTGTTGTTGCAACTGCTGATCTAAAATATGTTGCATATTCTGATATGACAACCAACCAATGAGGCTAAACACCAGCAGACTGACAATGCTAAACGCCAAACTTAAACGCTGTACCAGAGTGAGCGACTTCATACTCATCCTAAACGATAGCCCATACCACGAATGGTATGAATCAGCTTAGTGGTATAGTCATCATCAATTTTACTGCGCAAACGTCGAATCGCAACATCAACCACATTGGTATCTGTCTCAAAGTTAATTTTCCATACTGCGGAAGCAATTTGAGCACGCGTTAAAATTTCACCCTGATGACGCATAAACAGATGTAATAAAGCAAATTCTTTGGCGGTTAATGCAATAGTGTGAGAAGCACGTGTGACTTGATGTTGCACAAGATCAAGCTTTAAATCTTGATAGGTATAAGCGGTCGGTTCACTATGGCCCACACGGCGTAAAACACTTTTTATCCGTGCCAAAAGTTCGATATAAGAAAAAGGCTTCACCAAGTAATCATCTGCACCTAACTCTAAACCTTTAACACGATCTAATACATCATCTTTGGCGGTGAGCATAAGCACTGGCGTATTAGAAAAAGTTCTTAGCGTTTGTAACACCTGCCAGCCATCGAGCTCTGGCAACATGACATCCAACAATACCAAATCGTAACACTCATTGTGGAGGTGAACTAAGGCCTGCCGACCATTTTGACAATGCTCAGTAAAATAACCTGAATCGGCTAAACTTGTAGCAAGGAATTCAGCTGTTTTCAGCTGATCTTCAACAATAAGAATTTTCATACTGCTATTGTAAATAAAATCTAGCCTTAGGCACATTACAAATCAGTAATTTGATTGTCATCTTATCCAAGCAAAGTTTTGATTAAGCTTGTGGCATCAGATGAGATTGGATGAAAAATCATGAAAAGCATACTGGGCATAACTGTGCTACTGATGAGTAGCATGA
Source organism: Acinetobacter sp. CY17 (assembly GCF_059515825.1). Lineage (NCBI taxonomy): Bacteria > Pseudomonadati > Pseudomonadota > Gammaproteobacteria > Moraxellales > Moraxellaceae > Acinetobacter > Acinetobacter sp. CY17. The sequence goes on along the minus strand of NZ_JCAKMX010000020.1, from coordinate 57,109 downwards.
GTTGGGCCTTACCCACGCACTATGCGATGGATTTAAATTTTGCTCAGCAACTTGGACAGAAAACCATGCAGAGCTGCCAACAATTGAGTCAGCCTGCGGCTGTGGTAGTGCTCGATCAAGGTGGGCAAGTGCTCTTTAGTCAACGCCATGAAACAGTGGGCCCACACAATTTAATTGCTGCGCAAAAAAAGGCCTATACCGCATTTTCAACCAAAACAGCAACCCTGCAATTTATGCGCCAGGCTCAAAGCAATCCTGATGCACAGAATCTAAACACTTTAGATAATTTGCTACTTTTAGGCGGTGGAATCCCCATTTATGTTGACCAGAAATTGCTAGGTGCCCTCGGTGTGGCAGGTGCTGGTGGCTCTGAGCAGGACCATGCATGCGCCAATCAGGCAGTTCAACAGATCATCCAAAAACATCTATCTTTAAAAGGAAAATAATATGTTCATTAAACTTTTAACCATGAGCACTGTTTTATTTACAACTCAAGCTATGGCCCAAAACCCACTGAGCGTTCATGTACTAAATTTGGAAAATGGCCTACCTTCTGCCAATGTACATGTGGTGCTTGAAGAACAAAAAAATGGTCAATGGGTTAAGCTCTCTGAAGCAAAGACCAATCAACAAGGCCGTATTAGCGCTTTATTTCCAGAAAAGCAAAAATTCAGCAACACAACTTATAAAGTAACCTTTAAGACTGGTGACTGGTTTAAAGCCAAACAACAACAGACGTTCTTCCCTGAAGTACCCGTAATTTTTCAAACTGATGGTTCTGTTGAGCACTATCATATTCCGTTATTACTGAGCCCTTATGGTTATTCTACATATCGTGGTAATTAAACAAAAAAAAGCCTGATCATTTGATCAGGCTTTTTTTATATTGCAGACTTAAAGTGCAACAATATTTACAGCGCTAGGACCTTTTTGGCCTTCAACAACACTGAAAGACACTTTTTGGCCTTCAGTTAATGTTTTGAAACCAGAACCAGTAATTTCTTTGAAGTGTGCGAATACATCTGGACCAGTTTCAGGTTGAATAAAACCAAAACCTTTAGTTTCGTTAAACCATTTTACTGTACCAGTCATAGTATTTGACATATAAAAACCTATTTCATTTTAATATTTATGCATGTGCATAAAAGAGATTTGACTTCAAAACGTATTGAGATTTTAGTTTGAAAATTAGACTGCGAAGAATTAATAAATAACACACCGAAATTTAAAAAAAACACCAACCAAATATCGTTTTTATGTTGAAGTTTTATTTTAAAGTAAAAACATCAGATATACGAGGTTTTTTTCTATTTATTTGACCAACGGTCTACTCTAGCAGCAATAATTCCCAATTACAGGCTAAAATGCCTACTCTTGAATGACTAGAGTATAGAAACGACCCTAGCTAAAACAGAAAAAGCCCCAATTATTGGGGCTTTGATAAATTTTATTTCCAAATGAGTGGCGACTGATTTTGCTCAGCTTCATAACGCGATTCAAGTGGCATACCGGTACGATCTTTAAGCAAACAGATCGCCAACAGGGCTAAACCTGCTAATGACATGAGATAGATGGTCACTAACGTGGTTGAACCTGACACTCCAATCAGCCATGCCGCAATCATTGGTGCAAAGGCACCGCCCATAATTGAGCCAATCGCATAGGTAATGGAAATACCTGAAAAACGAATAGATGCAGGGAACAGTTCAGTATATAAAATTGCATTAACACCATGGGTAAAGCCAACGCCCATAGACAAAAAGAATAAAGCTAAAGCAATTCCTGCATAGTTTGCAGTATCCACCAGTGGAAATACCACCAATGCAGCAACCAATTGTAAAACTGCACCTAAGATATAGATTTTTTTACGGCCAAACTTATCTGATAATACTGCCGAGAACCAAGTAAAAAATGCCCACACTACAGCTGAAAGTGTGACTAAGAGTAAAATTGTTGAACGTTCTAGCGCAATTGGACCTGCTGGATTGGTGGTATAGTTTTGAATAAAACCACCTGTGGTCATATATCCTAAGCCTGTGGTTCCAGCACACAGTAATGCAGCTAAAAACACCGTTAACTTATGATCTTTGAATAAGGTTTTAATTGGCTGTTCATTCGTGGCTTTACGTTGTTTAATTTCCTCAAATACTGGGCTCTCACCAATGGCACGGCGAATCCAATGGCCCACCAATAACAAAACCACGCTTAATAAGAAAGGTACACGCCAGCCCCATTCGGTAAACGCCTCTCCAGGCGCAACCCATTTAGTCATAATCACTAATACCAAAGAAGCTAACAGCAATCCAAAAGGAATCCCTAGCTGAGGATAAGAGCCAAAACGACCACGCTTTTCTTTAGGTGCATGTTCAACTGCCATTAATACCGCACCACCCCATTCACCACCTGCTGAAATACCCTGCAAGATACGCAATAAAATCAACAAAATAGGTGCTGCTATACCAATACTGGCATAGGTAGGAAGCAAACCAATGGCAACTGTTGATCCTCCCATTAAAATTAAGGTAATCACTAACATTGCACGGCGACCAATTTTATCCCCGTAATGGCCTGCAATAAAAGCACCTAGTGGACGAAATAAAAAGCTAATTCCAACCGAAGCAAAAACCAACAATGTTGCAAATAGTGGCCCTGCTGGTGTGAAAAACAGTTGATTAAAGACTAAGCCTGCAACAGCAGCGTAGACAAAATAGTCATACCACTCAATGGTGGTACCGACAATCGTTGCATAAGCAACTTTACGATCTGCGCTGGTATCATGTGCCGCTGGTGCACTTGCAGTTGTTGTTATCGTTTCACTCATAGACATGTCCTCGTTGTTCCTTAACGACAGATGTTTTAATTACTTGTTTTACAAATTAATCTTGATTTTTCCTTGACCACGTGAACAGCAACTCATCATACGTCGCATGGCATCACGCTCTGTGGGAGTGAGTACTTTATCGCGGTGTTCAATGGCGCCCTCTACCACCTCCACTTGGCAACTGCCACATAAGCCTTCTTTACAATCTGAACTGATCTCCACGCCATGCTCAAGCAAACACTCCAATAGGGTCTGCTGTGCTGTAACATGCAATGTACGTTGACTGCTCATCAGCTCAACTTCAAAGGCTTGATTATTCTGCTCAAGGTTTAAAGCGCTAAAGTGTTCAATCGTCAGTTCGACTGCATCATTACAATGTAATTGCTGTAATTGCTCGAGCAAAGCTGCCGGACCACACGCACATAACTGCGTTTGTGGCGCAAGACTTTGATATAAATCGGTCAAATCCAGTCGTTGTATGTGGCTTAGATAAACTTGAGTCTGTGGATGTCGAGCTAAAACCTCATCCAACAGCGGCATTTGTGCCTCATCTCTTCCTAAATAAATGAGTCGATAATCACGACCGTGTTGTTTAAGTTGGTTCGCCATAGCGAGAATAGGCGTAATACCAATCCCTGCTGCCAGCAATACATGTTGCTGCGCCTGCAGATTGAGTTGAAAAAAGTTCTTAGGGCCACGAATATCTAAAGCATCACCTACTTTTAAGTGTTGGTGTAACCACGCCGAACCACCACGGCTATTGTCGGCATGTTTGACCACAATGCGGTAGTGTTGATCATCCACTGCCGAACATAAAGAATATTTACGTTGTAAGCCATTGGGCAGATGTAGCTCAACATGCGCGCCCGCCTGCCAAGTCGGTAAATCATCTGCTATTGCCACCAGTTCAATACTTTTACAACATGCATTGATTTGTTCAATATGTTGAACTTTTACCTGACGATACAGGTGCTTAGAATCAGGTGGACCTATTTTAAAATCCATACGCGCTGGAGTGGATTGCTCATGTTGCCATTCAACCCACAGCGCTTTAGGACCACGAAACGATGTATTGGCTAAATATACAAACTCTTGATCACAGAGCCTTAAATCCGGAAAATGACGAGTAAGTGCTTCAATAAAAATACAGATTTCCATGCGTCCAATGTTACGTCCCATACATTGATGGGCACCATAACCAAAGGTGAGATGTTCTGCAGAATTATCGCGATATAGATCAATTTCATCCGGTGCATTGAAGTGGCGTGGATCTTGATTGGCCGTTGCAGAGACTAAAAAGATTTTATCGCCTGCTTTAAAATCAATACCATTAAAATGAATATCTTGTGTCACCTGACGGCGCCAAGACACTACGGAACCTGCATAACGTAAACACTCTTCTACAGCTTGAGGGATGAGTTCCGGGTGTTGAGACAACTTCCGCCAAAGTTGAGGACGTTCTAGTAATACTTTCACTGCATTGCTTGCAGCCAATGATGTGGTCTCATGTGCAGCCACCATAATCGCCATCATCATAGAATGCAGGTAATTGTCGGTGACCACCTCCGGCATGGCTTTATTTTGCGCAATCATGTCATACATCCAGCCTTGACCATCCGACTGTTGCTTCATTTTTTCTAGCACTTGACCCGAGTATTGCCAAAATTGCCCCACACCCTCAGCGACAGCACACTGCTCATCTACACTTGGACGACCCCAAGTATTGACAGTATGTGCCACAGCAAATTTTTTCAGTTCTTGCATATCCTCTTCAGGAATACCTAAAAAATGCAGCGCCACCATTAAAGGCACATCCCAGAATAATTCTGCGACTAAATCAGCTTTTTGCTTATGGGCAAATTGCTCAACTTTTTCTGTTACCAGCTTATGTACAAATTGTTTAAGTGTTTCTAGCTGCTGTGGTGCAAAGGCATCCAATAAAGCACGGCGGCGTTGCATATGCACTGGTTCATCTTCATTGACCAAGGTGCGATTCATTGCATAGTGATACTTTTTTAAGATCGCATCTGCTTCTGGGCTATTGGGTGTAAGCTTTTCCAGTGCATTACACGCTGAGAAGACAATTGGATCACGGAAAATAGCTTTGACATCGTCATAACGGGTGACGATCCAATAGCCCATATTTTCAGAGTAAAAAATCGGCAACTGCTCACGAAAATCGTGCAAGGCAGTCGCAGGATCTTGTTGATAAGCCTGATCAAAGAAATCAAAACTTTTGGCTGCATCTTGCAGCTGATGAAACGGACAGCCTGCCCCTTCCTTGGCCACGTAGCTATTCATTGTTGTTATCCTTCATCTATTGTTCTAATATAGAACATCTTGTTCTAATTCATAAAATATAGCCTACTTTAAGCGCGCTCAACTTGTCAATCCATCGACAAATAAAAAGCGATACATAATTTTATAAATTAAATATATCAGAGAATCATAATGGATACACTACAAACTTTAGAAAAAGGTTTAATCACTTTAAATTATGTGGCGCAAAAAAATGCGCAGCTGAGCATTGCTGAACTTGCCAGTGCACTCAAGATCAATCGCACTACGATGTATAAGATTGTACACACCCTAGAACAGCAAGGTTTGGTGAGGGTTAACCTCAGTAATCAGGTCGAATTGGCCAGCAAAGTGATTGACTTATATAGCAGCTACAGCCGTCTTATTCCTTTACAAGCTCAAGTGGTTTTGGATGAGTTAGCACAGTTGACCAATATGCCCAGCGCCTTAGTCATTGCTGAAGGACAAGAATGTGTGGTGGTCAAGACTGCTTTTCCAGAGAATTTATTGCTAAAAATTAATTATCAACTAGGTTCAAGGCATCCCATTGGCATTGCGGCAGCAGGTCAAGTGTTGGCAAGCTTATTAACCGATGCCCATCAACACAGCCAATTAGAGCAGGTACGCCAGCAAGGCTATGCCTATTCACAAAATGTATTGCAACAAGGTGCTGCAGGTTTATATGTGCCGATCCCCAAACGCCACATGACCTTAGGTGTAACTCAATTGGGCGAGATTGATATTGCACGTTATTTGCCGTTCTTACAACGTGCAGCATTGGCCTTAAGTGGCGAAGCTTAAGCTCCTCAAGCAGCAGCCAAAAAAAAACGACCATCTCTGGTCGTTTTTTTTGGCTGATTTAAATTTCACATTTACTCTTCTAATAAGCTTCTGAGCATCCAAGCTGTTTTTTCATGAACATCGAGTCGTTGTGTCAGTACATCTGCTGTCGGCTGATCATTAGCAGCATCCACTACCTCAAAAATACCACGCGCAGTACGTGCCACAGCTTCATGAGCATTCACTAAAATTTGAATCATTTCGGTTGCTTTGGGTACGCCCTCTACTTCTTGAATAGACGCCAGCGCAACAAATTGTTTATACGTACCTGGTGCAGGGAATCCCAAGGCCCGAATACGCTCTGCAATAATATCTAAGGCATTCCATTGTTCAGTGTACTGTTGCATAAACATATTATGTAGGCTATTGAATTGTGGCCCTGTCACGTTCCAATGGAAGTTATGCGTCATTAAGTACAGTGTATAACTATCCGCGAGTAAGCGTGAGAGTCCTTCTACAATTTTACTGCGATCTTCTGTTGAAATACCAATATTGATTTTGGCTGATTTGGGTTGGTTTTTATGTCCCACAATATGACTCCATTTTTTATTGATTCACAGCCCAAACACCATAGCATGCTTTGTAATAATCAGTATAAAGCTTAACAAAAATGCTGTACTTGTTGAGCAATTTTCAACATCTTGCTGCAAGCTACTGAGTGCATTGACTGATATGTATAGACCTTTATCATCACTGTCTTGGGCATTGCTCTATGCTTTTGTGATGTCGTGGTAAAAATTAGACTGTTGTGTTGCTTTAATTGCTGCAATTTATACATTTTTTAAGTTTAGATATCTCTTTAACGCATATCTATGCCTGACCATAGTGTCTAAAAATCAACAGTACACCACCTAAACAAATAAAAAATCAAAGACTTAGATTAGCACTTTTTTGCTACTACTTGTGGCTTTTTCTGTTAAACACTTTTTTTGCTATTTTCTGCATAAATCGCCATTTCTCTTGCAAAATGCGCTTGGTTAACGTGTCGGCATTAGATAAGGAATGCTTTATGACACGTTTACATCCTCCAGCACAACATATTCACTCGGATCAAGAGGCAATTGCTGCAGCATATCAAGTGGCAGATTTGGCTTTAGCTGGTCGTAACCTGCGCGACCAACAACGCCTATTACCTTTTGATGAAATTGAGGCCTTTAGTCAACGTGGTTTAGGCGGTATGCGTATTCCAAAATCTTTTGGTGGTGCACGTATTTCGCATAAGACCTTGGCACATGTGTTTCGTATTCTCAATAAAGCCGATTCGAGTCTAGGACAAATTCCACAAAATCAAATCAGCCTCTTGTACCTGATTGAACTGATGGGCACAGAGCAGCAAAAACAGTTTGTATTTGAGCAAATTTTGCAAGGCAAACGTTTAGCCAATGGTGGGCCTGAAAAAAACACCAAAGATACCAAAACCTTAGCCACACATTTAAGCCATGAAAACGGTCAATATTTTGTCGATGGAGAAAAGTTTTATTCCACAGGCAGTCAATTCGCCGATTGGCTGGCGATTAAAGCCATTCATCCTGAAGGACATGTGGTGCTGACGTTGGTGGATCGTTATGCTCAAGGAGTAGAAGTGATTGACGATTGGGACGGTTTTGGTCAGCGTACTACCTCAAGTGGCACCGTGAAACTTGAGCACGTTGCTATTGATCCTTTATTAATTTTTGATGAACGAATTTTAACTCAAACTCCTAATTATCGCGGTGCATATTCACAACTGTTACAAGTCGCGATTGATGTTGGCATTGCTGAAGCTGCTTTTGCCGATACATTAACCGCCATTCATAAGGCACGTCCGATTATCGACAGTGGTGTAGATAAAGCCAGCCTTGAGCATTACACCCTGCATGAAGTGGGTCGTTTAAACATTTTATTGGATGCAGCCATCTTACTGCTCGATGAAGCGGCAGACTACTTAGAACAGCTTGAAGCCCAACATAATATGAGCTTTGAGGACGCCGCCAAAGCTTCAATTTTGGTGGCAGAGGCCAAAGTCTATGCCAACGACGCTGCCTTACACATTTCAGAAAAACTGCTTGAACTTGGCGGTAGTCGCGCAAGCTTAAGTCAACATAACCTTGATCAGCATTGGCGCAATGCGCGTGTCCATACCCTACACGATCCAGTACGCTGGAAAATTCATGCCATTGGCAACTATTACTTAAATGATGTGTTACCTGCACGTCATGCGTGGATTTAAGGAGAACAATATGACCTCTTATCAAGTGATTGAAGCCTCTCGCCAGCATGCGCATGTGATTGAGTCCGACGCAGAAGCCTTAGCCATTGCAGCACAGTTAGCTGAGCAGTTTAAAGCAGGTGCAATCGCGCGTGATGCAAAACGCCTATTACCTTTTGAACACATTGAAGCCTATAGTCAATCGGGTTTATGGGCCATTACAGTACCTAAAATCTATGGTGGGGCTGAAGTCTCTCGTTTAACCCTTGCCAAAGTGATTGCATTGATGAGCGGTGTAGACGGTTCAATTGGACAAATTCCACAAAATCACTTCTATGCTTTAGAGGTATTACGTAATACAGGAAATGAACAACAAAAACAAAAACTGTATCAAGAGGTATTACAAGGTGCTCGTTTTGGTAATGCTCTTGCCGAGTTTAAAACCAAAAATGCCAGTCTAAAACAGACATCCATACAAGCAACTGAACAGGGCTACGTGATTAACGGTGAGAAATTTTATTGTACAGGCAGTTTATTTGCACACCGTATTCCAACTTTGGTCAAAGATGCCGAGCAACGAGAGTTTTTAGCTTTTATTCCAAGAGAAAGTGCAGGCTTAGAAGTTATTGATGATTGGAGCGGCTTTGGTCAACGCACCACAGGCAGCGGCACAGTTAAGTTTCATCAAGTTTCTGTCGCTGCCGAAGATGTCATTCCCTTTGATACTGCCTTTTCACAGCCCACCCTCGTTGGCCCAATTGCGCAAATTATGCATGCTGCCATCGAAGTTGGAATTGCACGTGCTGCTTTCGAAGAAATGCGCTCACGTATTCATCAAGCACGTCCTTGGATTGATGCTCAAGTTGATAGCGCCGTTCAAGATCCACTTACTATTTATGAAGTTGGTCGGATTGCAGTCGATGTGCGCGCCAGCGAAGTCTTACTCAAGCAAGCGGCACAATCGATTGATGCTGCCTACCCCGAGCCTAATGCCAACAATGTGGCCAAAGCTTCGATTGATGTGGCCAAAGTACGTGCCCATAGTTCAGAAACTGCGCTTAAAGCTGCCTCTAAATTGATTGAACTGGCAGGTAGCCGCGGGAGCCAACGTGAAGCAGGTTTAGACCGCTTTTGGCGCAATGCACGGGTACACACCTTACATGATGCTGCACGCTGGAAATATTATTTTATTGGGCAATTTGCATTAAATGGCACACTGCCGCCACGTCGAGGGACTTTGTAATGCAACAGATTTTACTCAATGCCTTTGACATGAATTGTGTAGGGCATATTAATCATGGCTTATGGACGCATCCACGAGATGAATCACATCGTTTCGATCAACTCAGCTACTGGATAGACTTGGCACAAACTTTAGAACAAGGTTTATTCGATGGCTTATTTATCGCTGATATTACGGGCAGTTATGATGTTTATCAAAACAGTTTAGATTTAACTTTAAAAGAATCCATCCAGTTGCCAAGCCACGACCCAAGTACTTTAGTGTCTGCCATGGCAGCAGTGACACAACATTTGGGCTTTGGGATTACCGTGAATTTAAGCTATGAGAATCCGTATCAATTGGCACGGCGCTTTGCCAGCCTAGACCACTTAACCCAAGGTCGGATTGGCTGGAATATTGTCACAGGCTATTTAGACAGCGCAGCACGTTTAGTCGGTCAGACCAGCTTAACTGAACATGATTTACGTTATGAACAGGCCGAAGAATTTTTAAGCCTATGCTATAAATTTTGGGAAGGTTCTTGGCAAGAAGATGCGGTTCAAAAAGATAAAGCAGCTCGGGTTTTTACCGACCCCACTAAAGTACATGCGATTTACCATCAAGGTAAATTTTACCAAAGCCAAGGGGTGTTTCAAGTCGCACCCTCTATCCAGCGCACGCCCGTTTTGTTTCAAGCGGGTGCTTCAAGCCGTGGTTTAAGTTTTGCGACCGAGCATGCTGAAGCGATGTTTATTGGTGCAGATACACCTGAAAAAGTTCAAAAGCAAGTACACACTATTCGGCACTTGGCTAAGCAACAAGGACGTGATCCAGCGCTGCTCAAGTTATTTGTGGGCATTACTGTGGTTACAGCAGCAACAGATGCACAGGCCCACGAAAAATTTGCTGAATATTGTCGCTATGCCAGCCCAGAGGCCGGTCTGGCACATTTTTCAAGTTCAGTGGGAATAGATTTAGCGCGTTTCTCAGAACATGAGGCCATTCCCTACCAAAAAACCAATAGCATTGCTTCTGTGAATCAACGCTTTAAACAACAAAGTGTTAGCGTTGCTGACCTCAAACAACAACATATATTGGGCGGACGCTATCCGCTATTTATTGGCAGTGGGGCAAGCGTAGCACAGCAATTGATTGATTATTTAGATGAAACTGGCATTGACGGTTTTAACCTGACCCGTACGGTTGCACCTGAATCACATCAAGATTTCATTCGTTACGTGATACCCGAACTGCAACAACGCGGCCGCTATAAGACTGCTTATCAAGAAGGCAGCTTACGCCACAAACTTATCGGTCAAGGTGATCGTTTAGGCTCTAACCATCCCGTACACAATTACCGAATTGATCAAAACATCACTTCACAACACATAAGTGCATAATTTTAGGATATTGAACATGACAGCACAAACCAATAAAAAGAAATTACTAGGCCTTGGCGCAGTTGCAGCAGCGCTAATCTTAGGCTTGAGTGCATGGAGCCTTAATCAAAATACCGCTCATGAACAACTGGTGATCGGTATTAGCCCATCTTTTGCCAAACCCTTACAAATTGCTGCTGAAGAAGTTAAAGCTCAAGGGGTAGATGTCAAATTGGTTGAATTTTCCGACTGGAATACACCTAATATTACCTTAAACCATGGCGATATTGACGCGAACTTCTTCCAGCATCAACCCTTTTTAGACAATGCCAAAAAAGAAACTGATTTTAAAATTAAAGCCTTTGCCAAAGGTGCCGCCACTCACGTCGGTCTATATTCAAAAAAATATCAAAGCTTAGATCAGCTTCCACAAGAAGCGCGCGTAGCTATTCCCAATGATCCTGTCAATCAAGGCCGTGCCCTACAACTGCTGCAACAAGCAGGCCTGATTAGCTTAAAAGATGCAGATAACTATTTATCTAGGCTGAGTGACATTGCCACCAATCCAAAAAACTTTAAATTTATTGAAGTAGAAGGACCACAAACAGCCCGTGCTATTGATGATGTTGATTTAGCCTTTGGCTACCCACATTACTTACGCATGGCAAAAACGGCTGATCCAGAAAAAGCATTGCTCTTTGATGACAATACCAATAGCCGCTATGCCATCTTATTTGCAGTACGTGAAGACTACGAAGATAAAGGCGACAAACTTGCTAAATTTGTCCATGTCTATCAAAACTCACCCAAAGTAAAAGCAGCTTTGGATGCAGATTTTGGCAGCACTTTGTGGTTCCCAGGTTGGAAATAAGGAGAACGATATGGTGAGTTTTGGCGCACAGGTGGACTTTGCTGTTCCACATATTAAAATTCGTGACCTCAATAAATATTATGATGTGCAAGGTCGTCAGGTACATGCCTTAAAAAATATCCAACTGGATATTCCTCAAGGCAAGATTTTTGGCATTATTGGTAAAAGTGGCGCAGGAAAATCGTCTCTGATTCGTACTTTAAATGGTCTAGAAGCAATTAGCTCAGGCAGTATTCATATTCATGAGCAAAATTTAGCAGAATTGAGTCATCAAGATTTAATTCGACTACGTCAACGTATTGGTATGATTTTCCAGCACTTTAATTTAATGTCTGCCAAAACTGTATGGTCCAATGTCGCCTTACCCCTAAAAATTGCCGGTGTGGCGCCAGATCAAATCAAAAGCCGTGTAGATGAAGCCTTAAGTTTGGTCGGTTTAGCGGATAAAGCTGAGCATTATCCATCGCAACTTTCAGGTGGACAAAAACAGCGTGTCGGTATCGCGCGTGCTTTAGTGCATCATCCAGAAATTTTACTTTGTGATGAAGCAACCTCGGCGCTTGACCCAGAAAGTACCTCAGTGGTGCTGAGTTTACTTAAAGAAATTAATCAAAAATTAGGCTTAACCATCGTCTTAATTACCCATGAAATGCAAGTGATTCGCGAAATTTGTGATGAAGTGGTGGTGATTGAAGGCGGTGAAATTGTCGAGGCAGGACAAGTTTGGAAGGTGTTTTCACGTCCACAGCAAGCCATTACCCAAGAGCTGCTTAATCTTGAACAACTTGAATTGCCATTCGAGCTGCATTCACAGCCTCATGCAGACGATACCCATTGTATTTTAAAGTTGCGCTATGAATCTAATGTTCAACAGTCACCCGATTTAACGCAAATTTTTACAGTTTTTGATCACCCCGTACAATTACTACAAAGTCATGTGGATCAAATCCAAGGACATTTGATTGGTACGATCATTATTGCTGTACACAGTACATCTTTAGATCGATATCAGCTCAAACAAAAATTACAACAACACGTTGCAGGGGTAGAGGAGCTTGGCTATGCACGACCAACTTATTGATTTATTACTTACAGGCACCATTGATACTTTACTTATGGTTGGTATATCTGCCCTGTTTGCCTTTTTAATTGGTCTACCCATGGCAGTGGTTCTGGTCAGCACCTCAGAACATGGAATCTATCCTTCAAAAAGTACCAATCAAGCCTTAGGCTGGATCGTCAATATTACCCGCTCCATTCCTTTCTTAATTTTAATGGTCGCTCTCATTCCGCTGACACGTTTAATTGTTGGTACCAGTTACGGTGTGTGGGCTGCGGTGGTGCCATTGACTTTAGCAGCCACCCCTTTCTTTGCCCGAATTGCTGAAGTCAGTTTACGTGAAGTCGATCAAGGTTTAATTGAAGCGGCACAAGCGATTGGCTGTAACCGTAAACAAATTATTTGGCATGTGCTATTGCCAGAAGCGCTACCTGGCATTGTGGCAGGATTCACTGTGACCTTAGTCACCATGATCAACTCTTCTGCAATTGCGGGTGCGATTGGGGCTGGTGGCTTAGGTGATATTGCTTACCGCTATGGTTACCAACGTTTTGATATGCAAATCATGTTAGCCGTGATTGTTGTTTTGGTGGTTTTAGTGATGTTGGTACAAGCCACAGGCGATAGCATTTCTCAACAACTTGATAAACGTAAGATCTAAAAAAAGCCCCTCACTTGAGGGGCTTTTTTTAATAAAATAGCTGACCAATTTTATAAACTAAAATTATCATCCCTGTGGCTGATGCCGACAAAACGCTTAACTCAATGATGCTCATTGTTTATCCTCCATAATTGACGCGCTTATAATTGTTTTACGTCAAATTCAGTATAACCATAAAAACAAAAAATTACAAAATATAGGTGAAATATCTATTTTTTTACCTAAAAACACTTTAATTACGTTATTTGTAATTTTTATTACTCTAAAAATGAGGCATTAATTGGTTTTAAAATAAATATATGTTATTGTTTTTATTTGTATTTTATTAAAATATCGACTAAAAATCAGATTTTAGTACTGTAATTGAACCACTAGAATTACAAGACTCTTCTGTTAAATAAACAATTTTAGCCATGCGCTTACAGCACCTAAAGCATAAAATACCAAAAATAACAGACCTTTATTCAAAGCGAACATAAAAAATAAGGTTTTTTAGCCCTAAAAACTGCCACTTTGCTCCTTTCACGCGAAAAATCAGGCTTGAATCAGATTATTAAATTTATATTAAAAATCATATTGGACAGTAAAAAGGTGGCTTTCATCGAAAATGCACATAATTTTATTGCTTTTGCTCAGCCTCAACTGCCTTGCCTGCATAAGACCCATGTGCCACTAAAACACAGCTCAAGGTATAGATTTAAGTCGCACAAATCATTCTGAAATCTCCCCGATCTTAAACGATGTTTTGGCTCTGGTTGATCAGCATTATTTAACTTATCACATCACTGATGTCAGCTATCAGCTTAGCTGCCATGCAATTATGATTTGCTCTCATTTGAACCTCTAAGACTAAAGTTGCAGATGGGCCAGCACACCATAAAATTGCTTAAAAAAAACTCGTAATTGAGGGTTTTTTATCATTTTTTAAACAACTCGTTCAATCGAACATCTCAATTAAGCCCTTAATATTGGTATGACCAATTAAATATTGGTTCACCCAATATTGCAAAAAAATCACTTTAAAAATATGATTACCCGCAAAATTAGCACATATAGCTAATTTATAGGGTAAATTGGTCTTACCAATTTAATATGAATGATAATTTTGTACTCGCTAGCATTTCAAGGAGATGACAATGCTGCAACAGTGGCAACAGATTTACGATCCCATGGGCAATATCTGGATTTCCAGTGCGATTGCCCTTATTCCGATTATCTTTTTCTTCTTAGCCTTAGCGGTTTTTCGTATGAAAGGCAGCGTTGCGGGTACGATCACTGTCGTATTGGCTTTACTCGTTTCGCTATTTGCTTATGACATGCCCATCGCTATGGCGTTTGCATCGCTTGGCTATGGTTTCTTGTATGGCTTATGGCCTATTGCTTGGATCATTCTAGGCGCTTTGTTTTTATATAAAATTTCGGTTAAAACCGGTCAATTTGACATTATTCGCTCTTCGATTTTGTCCATTACCGAAGATCAGCGTTTACAAATGCTGTTGGTGGGTTTTGCCTTTGGTACTTTTTTAGAAGGTGCTGCAGGTTTTGGTGCACCCGTAGCCATTACTGCAGCACTTTTAGTGGGCCTCGGCTTTAAACCGCTTTATGCAGCAGGTCTTTGCCTGATCGTCAATACTGCACCAGTAGCCTTTGGCGCTATGGGGATTCCAATTATTGTCGCAGGGCAAGTCTCTGGTGTGGACACCATGGAAATTAGCCAAATGGTCGGTCGTCAATTGCCGTTTATGGTACCGATTGTCCTGATTTGGATTATGGCGATTATGGATGGTTGGCGCGGTGTGAAAGAAACCTGGCCTGCGATCTTTGTCGGTGGTGGTTCATTTGCCTTAGCACAATATTTAACCTCTAATTTTGTGGGTCCGGAATTACCCGATATTACCGCAGCCATTGCCGCATTAGTAAGCTTAACGCTCTTGCTCAAATACTGGCAACCCAAACACATTTTCCGTTTTAAAGATGAAGATGCACAAGTTGACTCAAACGTTTTAGCAGATGCCAATAAAAAATATAGCATTGGCCAAATTGCCAAGGCATGGTCGCCATTTGCGATTTTAACGGCGATGGTGACGCTGTGGAGTATTAAACCATTTAAGGATTTGTTTGCTAAAGGTGGCCCACTAGAACACTTGGTGTTTTCTTTTGAAGTGCCATTTTTACATCAAATGATTCAAAAGCTACCACCTGTTGTGCCTGATATCAAAGATTATGACGCGATTTATAAATTTGATTGGCTCTCTGCCACAGGTACCGCCATTTTTATTGCAGCGATGATTACCATGTTGTATTTAAAAATGAAGCCACGCGATGCGGTGACAACTTTTGCAGAAACCTTTACAGATTTAAAAACGCCAATCTATTCAATTGGTATGGTGCTGTCATTTGCATTTATTGCTAACTACTCAGGTATGTCAGCAACCCTAGCATTGGCTTTGGCACATACGGGTGATGCTTTTGTGTTCTTCTCACCATTTTTAGGTTGGGTTGGGGTGTTTTTAACGGGTTCAGACACTTCTGCCAATGCGCTATTCTCTGCCCTACAAGCCACAACTGCGCAGCAAATTGGTGTACCAGAAGTGTTGTTGGTTGCAGCCAATACCAGTGGTGGGGTGACCGGTAAGATGATTTCCCCGCAATCGATTGCGATTGCCTGTGCTGCGGTGGGTTTAGTGGGTAAAGAATCAGATTTATTCCGCTTTACCGTGAAACACAGTATCGTGTTTACCATCATGATCGGTATTATTATCACCTTACAAGCATATGTCTTCCCATGGATGATTCCATAAGTGGCAATTAAGGTGATTCAGGTATGAAAGTTTCCGAAAAAGTGGTGCAAAGTCTTAAAACTTTAGTTGAAACCCAACAACTACAAGTCGGAGATCGACTACCTGCAGAGCGTAAATTATGTGAGCAACTTGGGGTTTCGCGTTCATCCTTACGCGAAGCCATCCAGCAATTGGTCAGCCAAGGAATGCTGTATAGCCGTATGGGTGCGGGTAATTATTTACAGCAATTGCCACAGCATTGGTCACAGCAGCAAATTGTACAACCGATTAGTCATTTAATGGATGAAGATCCAGCTTATCGTTTTGATGTACAAGAGGCACGCTTGATTTTAGAAGGTGGCTGTGCATGGCATGCAGCAACGCGCGCCACACCTGAAGATTTAGCCAAAATTCGCCGCTGCTATGATCAGATTAGTCACTTTCAAGCCTTGGTCGATGACCACCAAGCTGCCAAAGCCGATGCTGAATTTCATTTGGCTATTGCCGAAGCATCGCACAATTTAGTGCTGATTCAAATGATGCGCAGTCTATTTGATCTGCTGGAATATAACGTGGTATTGGGCCGTCGTAAGGTCTATACCGAGCACAACCGTTACGATCAACTGCGTGACCAACATTATCAAGTCATGGCCGCGATCGAACGTCGTGATCCAGAGGCTGCGCGCCAAGCCGTATGTGGTCACATCGAGTATATCATTGAACAAGTGCGTGCGATTGACGAAGCCGATGCGCGTCGTCAACGTGCCAGTCGATTAAACAGGATCTCATTATGATTATCTCTTCTGCAAATGATTACCGTGAAGCCGCGCGTCGTCGCTTGCCACCTTTTTTGTTCCACTATATTGATGGTGGCGCTTATGCAGAATATACCTTAAAGCGTAACGTTGAAGATTTATCGCAAATCGCCTTACGTCAACGTGTCCTCAATGACATGTCACAATTGTCATTAGAAACCAAACTGTTTAATGAAACCTTATCCATGCCCGTGGCGCTGTCGCCTGTGGGTTTAACGGGCATGTATGCACGCCGTGGCGAAGTCCAAGCTGCCGTTGCAGCAGACAAAAAAGGCATTCCTTTTACCTTATCGACTGTTTCTGTCTGCCCCATTGAAGAAGTAGCACCTGCCATTCAGCGCCCGATGTGGTTTCAGTTGTATGTACTACGTGACCGTGGCTTTATGAAAAATGCCCTAGAGCGTGCCAAAGCCGCAGGTTGCTCTACCTTGGTGTTTACTGTGGATATGCCAGTACCGGGTGCACGTTACCGTGATGCCCATTCAGGCATGAGCGGCCCCAATGCAGCGATGCGTCGTTATATGCAATCCTGCATGCATCCACATTGGGCATGGAATGTTGGCATGATGGGTCGCCCGCATGATCTGGGCAATATCTCCAAATACTTAGGTAAACCGACCGGTCTTGAAGATTATATTGGCTGGTTAGGCGCCAATTTTGACCCTTCAATTTCATGGAAAGATTTAGAGTGGATTCGTGATTATTGGGATGGCCCAATGGTCATTAAAGGCATTTTAGATCCGGAAGATGCCAAAGATGCAGTACGTTTTGGTGCCGATGGGATTGTGGTGTCCAATCATGGCGGTCGTCAATTAGATGGCGTACTTTCATCTGCACGCGCCCTGCCCCCGATTGCCGATGCAGTGAAAGGTGATCTGACCATTTTAGCCGATTCAGGTGTGCGTAACGGTCTGGATGTAGTGCGTATGTTAGCCCTTGGTGCAGATACCTGCATGCTCGGCCGTGCCTTTGTGTATGCCTTAGGTGCTGCAGGCGGTGCAGGTGTAAGCAATTTACTCGATCTGATTGACAAAGAAATGCGCGTTGCGATGACCTTAACCGGTGCGCGTACGATTGCCAATATCACTGAAGATTGCTTAGTAAAATTAGACCGCGAATTAAAACAAGGATAAGTCGACATGCATGCTCAAGCTGGCTTTAATGCTCAAGATACGTTAAAACAACTGCAACATGTAGTGGGTAAAACCCATGTACTCACCGATGATCAAGATACGCGTTTATACCGTCAAGGTCGTCGTTATGGTGCCGGTGAAGTATTTGCCGTGGTGAGTCCTGGTAGCCTGCTTGAGCAATGGCGTGTGTTAGAAATTGCCGTCGCTGCCGATTGCATTGTAATTATGCAAGCGGCTAACACCGGTTTAACCGGTGGTTCTACCCCATTTGGCGATGATTATGATCGTCCTATCGTGTTAATGAGCACACGCCGTTTACAAGGCGTTCAGGTCATTAATGATGCCAAACAAGTAGTGTGTTTACCTGGTGCCACCTTAGATACTTTAGAAAAACAACTCGCGCCTCATGGCCGTGAACCGCATTCTGTCATTGGCTCGTCATGTATTGGTGCCTCTGTCTTAGGTGGCGTATGTAACAACTCAGGCGGTGCTTTAGTGCGCCGTGGCCCTGCCTATACCGAACTGGCCTTATATGCACGCGTCAATGAACAAGGTCAATTAGAACTGATTAACCATTTGGGCATTGATTTAGGTCATAGCCCCGAAGAGATTTTAACCCGCCTCGAACGTGGGGATTACCAATCCCAAGATATTCAACAAGACGAACATCGCTGTGGTTCAGACCGTCATTATCAACATGATGTTTGTCAAGTTGATGCCGATACCCCAGCGCGCTTTAATGCTGATCCATCACGTTTATTCGAAGCGTCAGGCTCTGCCGGTAAAGTCTGCGTATTTGCGGTACGTCTCGATACCTTTGAAAAAATTCCAAGCCAAGTCTTTTATGTCGGCACCAATTCACAAGAAGATTTAACTGCCATTCGTCGTTTTTTACTCACTGATTTACCGCGTTTACCCATTGCGGGTGAATATATTCACCGGGTAGCCTATGACATTGGCGCCAAATATGGCAAAGACAGTTTCCTATTTATTGAAAAATTTGGTACTGCCAAAGTTCCTGCCGCTTTTGCCATGAAAGATAAAGTCGATGGCTACTTAAATAAATGGGGTATGCGCGGTTTAAGCGATAAAATCTTACAGTTAGTCACCAAATTTTTACCGTCCCATTTGCCTAAACGCATGAATGATTTCCGCGATTTATACGAACATCATTTAATTTTGCGGATTGAAAATCAAGACGTCGAGCAAGTGAATCGCTTTTTAAAGCAGTATTTTGGCGCCATGCAAAGTGGTCATTACTTCTTATGTGATGAAGATGAAGGACGCAAAGCCTTTTTACACCGTTTTGCGGTTGCCGGTGCTGCCATTCGTTACCGTGATACCCATCTAGATGAAGTCGAAGATATTGTCGCCCTAGATATTGCCCTACGTCGTAATGACCGTGAATGGGTGGAAACATTGCCTGCCGAGATGGACGACAAAATCATCCACAAATTGTATTACGGGCATTTTATTTGCCATGTATTCCATCAAGATTATATTGTCAAAAAAGGCGTTGATCCTTTAAAAATGGAACATGCGATGTGGAAACTACTGGATCAACGTGGGGCTGAATATCCTGCTGAACATAATGTCGGACATTTATATGTGGCAAAGCCAGCCCTTAAGCAGCACTATCAATACCTAGATCCAACCAATCGCTTTAACGTTGGCATTGGCCATACCTCCAAACGTAAATATTGGCAGTAATGTCAATCTCGTGACTCAAAGCATAATTTTTATATAATTGAGTCATCGCATTGAGGCTGTATTCTCGGGTCTGTGATACAGCCTCTATTTTTTAAATGTTGAAAAGTTACGCAATGCCAGAAAGAGAATTCAGGTAAAATAGCGCATTATTGTAAAAGCATATGTCGTCGGGAGATGGAACTCAATGTTTGAACTGGATTTCAAGCTACTCAGCATTTTTTATTATATTTATAAATTCAAAAGTGTCTCAGCCACCGCAGATCATTTGGCCTTAAGCCAACCTGCAGTGAGTAATTTGCTCAATAAGATTCGTCACTATTATAAAGATCCGCTCTTTGTACGCATTGGTAATGAAATGGTACCCACTGAATTGTCCAAACAGTTATTTCCTTTGGTCAGTGAGGTACTCAGTAAAGTCGAGGTCATTCAAAACTATACCGTACAGTTTGATCAATTGAATTCACAACAACAATTTACCATTGCCATGACCGATGTGGCACATTTGGTGTTATTGCCCCAAATGTCACAGTATTTAAAACAGCATGCACCTAAAGTCAAACTCAATGTACGCGCCATGACCTCAGAAACCAGCTATCAAATGGCCAATGGTGAAATTGATCTGGCGATGGGTTTTTTACCGCATTTAGAAAATGGCTTTTATCAGCAAAAACTGTTCGAACAACATTATGTGGTGATTTCTGCCAAAAATCATCCCCGGCTTAAAGGCGATACCTTAACCATTGAAGAGTATTTACAAGAATCGCATATTGATATTGATGCCGGTATTGGCCATTACCATATCGAAAATGAGTTACTTAGATTGGGGGTAAAACGCGACTTTCTGATGCGTTTACCTAGCTATTTAGGGGTTGGACTAGTAGTTCAAGAAACTGAAGCCATCGCTACAGTGCCTTATTATTTAAGTGAAGTGTTGCTCGCCCGTGGAAATCTTAAAATTTTACAAGCACCTATTGCTTTCCCAACCTACGCCATTAAACAATATTGGCATCTGTCATCGCATCATAAAACCAGTCATGAGTGGTTACGTCACATGTGTTATGAGGTTTTAGTCAGATAAAAAACCAATAAATATATAGATAAAGCCTCTAAGTAAGATAAAGATAAAATTTGCTTAATATTTAAACACATACGATTTATGACATATTTTGCAATACGATTTTTGGACTTTAAGTAGTGACTATAAATATAAAATAACTATGATAGCGGGCTATTCTTTTTAGGCAGCCTCCCTCTCTTTATGTCTTCTGCTATTTTTAAAATTCTATCAAGTGCGGTTCTGAGTTTTACACTTGTTGGTTGTATGCAAACCACATCCTTACAAGACAATAAACGCCAACAGTTGATTCTGATTCCTGAGAAAATATGGCACAACAACGCGGATAAAGCCTATCAAGAGGTGATCGATGATCTTACCGAAAGTGGCACCATTATTTATGATCAACGCCTCAACAAGATCATGCAAAGATTACAACCTGTCGCTTACGAGTACCGTCCTGATTCGCGCCACTGGGACTGGGAAATTAGTGCTGTAATGAGCAACCAACTCAATGCCCATGGTTTTGCCGGTGGCAAAGTCCTCTTGCATCAAGGTATGTACTGGAGTTTGAACTTGAACGATGATGAGTTGGCTTATGTGATTGCCCATGAAATGGCACACGCTTTACGCGAACACAGCCGTGAACGCGTCAGCACGGGTATGTTATTTGGGCCATTAGCAGCACTTAAACATCAGGGTAAGTCCATGACAGAGACTCTTGAACAAGAAGCTGATTTATTGGGTTTAGAGATGATTGAAAAAGCGGGTTACAACCCAGAAGCAGCCATCACTTTCTGGGAAAAATATCAACGTGAAAGTACCCGCCGCGCCCAAAATGGTGGAGATGAGCCATTAATGACACAAAGTTTTATGGATCAACGTATCCAAGCAATCGAATCACGCTTAGGTAGCTTATAAATTTAACGATCTACTCTCGTTTATATGATTAAAATTTCTAATTTTTTTAACGCACAATATGCTCTATTTTTGTGCGTTTTTTTTATTTTATGCCATCAGCTTTTGCATATATTTGTTCCAAAATCAATTCTTCTGTACCATCCTGCCCCATTTTTTACCCTATAAGTTTTACTAATAGTTGAGCTCAAAAAATATTGTTTGCCTGTCTAAAAATAAACAGGCTATGTTGTGAACAAGAACTAAAAAGTAGCGAGAATAACAATGCAAATTAATCCATCACGTTTATGGAACAGTCTCATGGAGATGGCTCAAGTCGGGGCAACCGAATTAGGTGGCAGCTCACGTCTGGCTTTAACAGATGAAGATATTGCGGGACGTGCATTATTAATTCAATGGGCGCGCGACTTAGGTCTAAGCATTGGCTACGATGCCATTGGTAACTTATTTTTACGTCGTGAAGGCAGTGAAAATCTAGCCCCGATTGTCATGGGTAGTCATTTAGATACTCAGCCTAAAGGTGGCCGTTTTGATGGGATTTATGGGGTATTAGCAGGCTTTGAAGTTCTGCGTACCTTAGACGAACATCAAATTCCTCATCGCCATCCCATTGAAGTGGCAGTATGGACCAACGAAGAAGGATCACGCTTTCCGCCCGCAATGATGGGCTCTGCAGCCTTTATGGGTAAAATTGCCTTAGAAGATGTACTGGCTACCGCAGACAAACATGGGATTACTGTAGCCGAGGAGTTAGAGCGTCATCAGCAACAAGGTAATTTGGCCTTGGGACGTGCTTTTAGTGCTTATTATGAAGCGCATATTGAACAAGGGCCAATTTTAGAAGCCAATCAACGTGACATTGGTGTGGTTACTGGTGGGCAAGGAATTTTATGGCTCAATGCCAAGACCATCGGTAAAGCTGCCCATGCAGGCACTACACCCATGCATATGCGCCATGACAGTATGCTCGCTACAGCGAATATGATGAGCGCTTTAGAAACAATGATTTTAGAACAATTCCCTGATGCTTTAATCACCTTTGGCGAACTCAATGTTCCGCATGCCTCACGTAACACCATCCCACCTTATATCACCTGGAGTATTGATATTCGTCATCCTGACGATCAGGTGTTGTTGCAAATTGAACAAATCGCACAGGAGATCATGCAGCAGCACGCCAGCAAACGGGGGGCGCAAATTGAGATCACCCGACTATGGCTCAGTCCCGCGTATAAATTTGATCCATCTAGCATCGAAAATGTACGCAGCTCGGCCATGGAACTGGGTTTGACTCAACAAAATATCATTAGTGGTGCAGGTCATGATGCTTTCTTAATGTCACTCCATTGTCCAACCGCCATGATTTTTATTCCTTGTGAAGGGGGGTTAAGCCATAACGAAGCAGAAAATATTACCCCTCTACAAGCCCAACACGGCGCGAGCGTATTATTAAGTAGCATCTTAAAAGCTGACCAACAACAGCATTTAGCACGCGTCAGTTAATCCTCGTATTTAGGCACAGGTGCCTCTTTGAGGCACTTTACCCAAAGACCGCAATAACAATCAAAATCGGAGCGGCATATGCATAGCACATCATCGACCTCAGAAACATTAAATCCAGAGCTTACAGAAACACAAACAGCGCCCGTCTCACAACGTAAAATCATTTTAGCTGGGAGTGTAGGCAATGCAGTGGAATGGTTTGACTGGACCATTTATGCCACCTTTGCAGTCTTCTTTTCCAAACAATTCTTTGCCACCACCAGCACTACCTCAGCCATGCTCGCCACCTTTGCTATTTTCGCAGTTGGCTTTTTTATGCGGCCACTCGGCGGAATTGTGATTGGAATTTTCTCTGACCGTTTTGGCCGTAAAGCCTCGCTAAGCTTAACCATTATCATGATGGCTGTGGGTTCATTAATGATTGGTTTATCACCTACCTATGAAACCATTGGCGTGTTGGCCCCGATTATTTTGGTCATTGCTCGCTTATTACAAGGCATGTCCTTAGGGGGTGAATTTGCCTCGGCTGCTACTTATTTATCAGAAATGGCGCCGCCTAAACGCCGTGGTTTTTTCTCAAGCTTTTTATTTTTAAGTGCTGCATTTGGAATTTTAATGGCCTCAGGCATGGCTTGGTTACTCACCACAATCTTAACTGATGCCCAAATGCATGATTATGGTTGGCGTATTCCATTTATTTTAGGTGCAATTGGCGGCTTAGTCGGGATCTGGATTCGTCGCTCTGTACCTGATAGCGCGATGGGACATAAAGAGTCTAAAGTTAAAAACCCACTGAAATTTCTCATTAAACATCATCCTAAATCTCTGTTGCGTGTGGTGGGAATTTCCATCCTGACCACTTTCTCATTTTATGTGTTTGTGATTTATGTACCTACCTACGCGATTAATGTGTTAGGTACACCGCCGACTGTGGCCTTTGCCGCCAATACCATTGGTTTGGTAATCTTTATGCTGTGCCAGCCTTTATTTGGCATGATGTCAGATCGTTTGGGCCGTCGTCCGCAATTGATTGTATTCGCTTTAGGTTACTTAATTTTCTTTTATCCTGTCATTAAAGGCATGGATGGTTCGTTTAGCTCAATCTTATTAGCCGAGTTGTTTGGCTTACTGCTGTATGGCTTATATACCTCGATTGGTCCTGCGGTACTCTCGGAACAGTTTCCAACTCAAGTACGGGCTGTAGGTATTGGGGCACCGTATAACATCATGAATGCTTTATTAGGCGGTACAACACCCTACGTGCTGACTTGGCTACAAAGTATTGGTAAACAAGATTATTACTACTTCATTATTTTAGTCGGTGCAGCACTGACTTTAATAACCTTCTTAAAAATGCCTGAAACTGCTGGTAAAAAACTTGACGAAATTACTTAAATCCTGAATATTAAATCTCATCCAGCCCACGGGCTGGATTTTTTTGGAGCACTTTTTGCTTTTAAGTCATAAAAATTAAAATGAAGATCAAATATGCATGCACATGTATTGGTAGATAAATGTAATTGGGCTTTGCTACGCACGTTTAGGATTATTGTTCAAGAAGGTAGCCTCAACAAAGCGGCTATTAAACTTTGTGTCACCCAATCAGCTTTAAGTCAAAGTTTAAAGCGTTTAGAGCAACAAGTAGGGAGTTGCTTAATTCAACGCCAAAAGGGCCAGTTTCAGTTAACCTCAGTGGGTGAAATTGTTTTTGAAGCCAGTTTAATGATTTATACCCAGCTTACTGAAATTGAACAGCGTTTAAAAAGCCAAGAGAATACCTTATCTGGTACGATTCGTTTGTTGGTATTAAGCCGGGTACAATCGGCACGTTTTGATCGAGTCTTACATGATTTTCACCAAAAATATCCTTTAGTCGACTTTCAAGTAGATGTCCACAAGAGTCCTGAGATCCAGCAGTTATTACTACAAAAAGTCCCAGCTTTAGGTTTAGCACTCAGCCCTAAGCATTCGCCCAAAATGCACTATCAGGTGCTCATTCGACAGCATTATGCTTTGTTTTGTGGTCAAGGCCATGCCTTATATCAGCAAAAAATTGAGCAACTTGAACAAATCGCAGGCCATGGGTTTATTTCCTTTCATCAAGATCAACTCGATGATATTAACTCGCACTTACATGATATCCGCGACAAAATTTTGCAACAAAATAAGCTCTTGGTGACCACCAATAATTTAGATGAAGTGATGCGCTTTATTAAAAATGGCTTTGGTTTTGGTCTGTTGCCGAAACATATTGTCGCAGCCAGCCCCTCTCCACAAGCCTTTAAACAACTGCCACCTTTTCCAGATGTCGGGATCGCACCAATTTATTTGCAATGGCATAAAGAGCGTGAATTGTCTTTAATTGAGCAATATTTTGTGCAAGAGTTACGTGCAACTTTTGCCAGTAACTAAAAAAAGGGGCAAATCGCCCCTTTAATTGTCAAGATGATTAAACGTTGGACAGCAGAACCTGTTCATACATAACACGCAACTCTTTTTTGAGCATTTTCCCTGTCCCACTTAAGGGAATACTCTGAGCAAAAATCACCCGATCTGGAATCTGCCACTTGGCAATTTTACCTTGGTAATACGCCAGTAATTCATCTTCTGTCAATGTGCTTTCTTCAGCTTTAATCGCAATCAACACCGGACGTTCATCCCACTTTGGATGAATCGCAGCAATCGCCGCTGCCATTTTAATCTCCGGATGGCCCATCGCAATATTTTCAAGCTCAACTGAGGAAATCCATTCTCCCCCTGATTTAATTAAATCTTTAGCACGATCGCTAATATGCATAAATCCATCTTGATCTAAAGTGGCAATATCACCGGTATCAAACCAGCCATCTTCAGTTAAAGCAGACTGATCTTTGCCATAGTAACGATCAATAATCCAATGACCTTTAATTTGCAAGTTACCAATACTTTGGCCATCATGAGGAACAGCTTCACAGCCCTGTTCCCCCTTACATAAGCGCAAACTCACCCCAAACGGTGGACGGCCTTGCGACAACCGAATGTTAGCGCGCTCTTGCTCAGATAATTGACTATGTTTGGCTTTGAGTTGATTGGATGATCCGAGTGGGCTAGTTTCAGTCATGCCCCAAGCGTGAATGGTTTCACAGGCAAATTTTTCTTTAAAGGTTTGAATCATACTTGGTGGACAAGCTGAACCACCCACAATATTACGATTCATACTCTCAAGCGTACTGCCCATAGCGGTGGCTGCGCTGATTAGACCTTGCCATATGGTCGGCACACCCAAAGCTAAAGTCACTTGGAATTGATCAATCATCTTCACCAAACTTTCGCCATCGAGCTGTGGACCAGGTAAAACTAAACTGGCACCCACCGCAGCAGCGGCATACGGAATCCCCCAGGCATTCACATGAAACATTGGCACGACAGGCATAATGACATCACGTGCTGATAGATTCATTGAATCAGGTAAGCTGATTGCATAACTATGCAACACTGTAGAACGGTGGCTATACAACACACCTTTAGGATGACCTGTCGTGCCTGAGGTGTAGCATAAAGAGCTAGCCGTAGTTTCATCGAAAATTGGCCATTCTAATTGACCATCTTGAGCGCTAATCAATTGATCATAAAAATGCACTTGAGGAAGTGCATCAGCAATCGCCTGATCGAAACCATCTAAACAAATAAAATGTTGCACAGTTGGGATTTGATCAATGACTGCTTGTACCAAAGGCAAAAAAGTCTTATCAAAAATAATCACCTGGTCTTGAGCATCATTAACAATAAATTCGACTTGTTCAGGAAATAGACGTGGATTAATAGTATGGCAGATCAGACCTGTCCCAGAAATCGCATACCATGCTTCTAAATGACGATGATTGTTCCATGCAATTGTAGCGACGTGTTGGCCTTGCACCACGCCTAAAGCCGACAATGCTTGCGCAAAGCGCTTTGCATTATGTGCAATCTCAGCCCAACTGGTTTGGGTAATACTATGATCAGTATTTTTTGAAATCACTGCAGTATCTGCATGGTAACATTCAGCATGTTCAATCATGCTACTGATCAGCAAAGGTTGAAACATCATTCGTCCTAACATAGGCATATCCTTATGGTTTTGGTCATTTGACCCATATTATTGTCCCTTTTTAGCCAAAGTAAGGCATGTAGGATCGTAATTGCTCAAAATCATAGCAAATCCTTTTTCTAAAAACTATGACCCCCCAATAAAGTAAATCATTGTTTTTATTTATTTTTTAAATTTATCACGTTTACAAAACATACAGATAAAAGTATTTCAAAATATGTCTAATTGCACTAAAATTAAGCGTTTTTTATTCATTTTCTCTACTATTAGACTCAATTTATATTGAAATTGATTCTATTTTCAGACCAAGCACGCTATTTTGTGCTGTATTTTTGTGATTGCTACTGCCCCGATGATGTTTTTTGCTGACCTCCCCCCTGTGGTTTTAACTGCTTTTGGTTTTCTTTTATGTTTAATTTGCGTATGGCTATTTCTGCGTATACGCAATTATATGGCTGTTAAGTTGGTCCCATTTAAGAAGGGGCAGCGCTACTGGTGTAAGGTGATTGCAGTGAGTGATGGCGATACTATTAGCTGCCAGCGTCTGAATTTACGTCGTTCACAAAGTAAAATGCGCTTTGCCTATATCGACGCACCAGAATCTAAACAAGCTTATGGGGCTGAGGCTACAAAATTAGTGCGCAGCTTGATTTTAAACAAATGGGTGCGAGTTGAAATCACTGATAATGACCGCTATGGGCGTCAGGTTGGTGTCGTGTACCGCCGTGGCAAAAATATTAATCAAGAACTGGTCAAACGCGGCGCTGCGTGGGTGTATGAAGACTATATTCGTGATCAAGCAGTGAAAAAACATATGCTCAGTCTACAAGCCACAGCCAAAGCAAAAAAGCGTGGGCTTTGGCAAGCCTCACGCCCGATTAATCCGAGTGTTTATCGTAAAATGAATTAATTAGATCGCCAGCTCCAAGGGTGGTTGTAACATATGTTCTGCCGATAACGCATATTTCAGCACCTCTTCAGAGAGTAAACCTTCTTGACGCACTAAATCTAACACGCTTTGTCCCGTACTCTGCGCTAATTGAGCAAGACGCGTGGTGGCTTCATAACCCAAATACGGATTCAGTGCTGTAATAATGCCAATCGAATGTTCGACATTGGCACGGCACTGCGCCACATTGGCTTCAATACTTCGAATACAGAATTGATTAAACATCTGTAAACTACGGCTCAGTAAATCTAAAGAATCAAATAGTTTAAAAGCAATTAAGGGCTCCATAGCATTGAGCTGAAATTGCCCCGCATCAGCTGCTAAGGTAATGGCAAGATCATTGGCTACGACTTGAAAAGCAGCCATATTCATTGCTTCAGGAATCACCGGATTGACTTTCCCCGGCATAATAGAGCTGCCCGGTTGGCGTGGCTCTAAGTAAATCTCATTGAGTCCAGCGCGTGGTCCACTGGAGAGTAAGCGTAAATCATTGGCAATTTTAGACAGCTTGGTTGCGGTACGTTTTAAATAACCTGATAACAGCACAAAGTCACCCATATC
The DNA here is from genome assembly GCF_059515825.1 of Acinetobacter sp. CY17. Lineage (NCBI taxonomy): Bacteria > Pseudomonadati > Pseudomonadota > Gammaproteobacteria > Moraxellales > Moraxellaceae > Acinetobacter > Acinetobacter sp. CY17. Next base: position 28,277 of record NZ_JCAKMX010000020.1, on the reverse strand, counting down.
CGAGGTTGCAGCAATCAAATCGCTTGAACTTTGAATATTTTTTTGGCTGATACGAGTTAACGCGGCTATGGCTAATTCTTGATAATGGGCCGGCGCATTAATGCCAGTACCAATCGCTGTCCCGCCTAAATTGACCTGTTGCAAAACGCTCGGCACGGTCTCTAGTAGTTTTAAATCTTGCTGTAAAACAGAGGCAAAAGCATGGAACTCCTGTCCAAGGGTCATAGGCACAGCATCTTGCAATTGGGTACGCCCCATTTTTAATACATCATGTAAAGCAAGACCTTTGGCATTTAAACGCTCAACCAACGCATGCAACTGCAAACGGTAATCTTCTAGATAGTTTAATAACGCCAAACGAATGGCGGTAGGATAAACGTCATTGGTAGACTGCGACATATTTACATCATTATTAGGATGTAAATATTGATATTGGCCTTTGTGATAGCCCATGTGTTCTAAAGCAATATTACAAATCACTTCATTGGCATTCATATTGGTGGATGTGCCTGCGCCCCCTTGTAACATATCAAGTGGAAACTGCTCTAAAAATTGACCTTGCAGCAATTGTTGGCAAGCATAGACAATCGCTTGGTATTTTTCTTCACTTAACAACTTGAGTTGATAATTCGCTTCGGCTGCTGCCATTTTCACCATCGCTAGCGCCTGAATAAAATAAGGGTACTGATTTAGCTTATTTTGAGTTAAATCAAAGTTTTCCAATGCACGTAACGTTTGGATCCCATAATAATATTGCTGATCTACTTGTTTCGTTCCGAGTAAATCTTTTTCTAAACGAGCACTTACTTGTGTCATAGCTGTATACATCTAAAAGGAGATTAAGCTCATGCTAACGCTGTCAACCATCGGCTCGCCAATGCATTTCTTGCTTGTCATATGCATTTTTTGCATACTGATACACAACATAAAAAACAATACTCACATGACACGATGGATAGTATATGAGCCTAGAGATTCGTTGGATTGAAGATTTACTGGCCATAGAACATACTGGCTCTTTGTCACGCGCTGCAAGTTTACGCTGTGTTAGTCAACCCGCTTTTAGCCGTCGGATTCAACAGCTGGAGCAGCAACTCGGTTTTAGTATTTTACAACGTGATGCCAAGCAACTGACCTTTACTGAGGCAGGTTTGGTGCTGCTCAATAGTGCCAAAACTATGGCCAAGCAAATGAGTGAAACCATGGCTTTATTGCATAATATGCACAAAGAAAATAATTTAAATATTCGCTTTGCAGTGGCTCATTCACTGACATCACAATTTTTTTCGCATTTTTTACAATTTTTTCCTAATAATATCAGTCACTTTAAAATTGAAATGCAAGCCACCAATGTTTTTGAAGGCATTCAACTCCTAAAACAAGGTCTATGCGATTTTATGTTGTGTTATGCCGATGACCAACTGTTAGATCGTGTAAGCCAAGGTATGTTTCAGTCCATTCAACTGGGCAGTACTGATATTGTTCCCGTGTGTCTAGTCAATGAAAATCAACAGCCAAAATTTGATATCCATGCTCCCTTCCCCTTAATTAGTTATAGTCCTAAGGCCTACTTACAACAATTAGTGAGTAAGATTCTTACCCAACACACACTTAAAGCGCAGTTATTGTATGAAACTGACAATGCGAACAATATTAAAGATTTAGTTTTACAAGGTCGTGGCATTGCGTGGTTACCGCGTCTGACAATTGAACAAGAATTACAGCAACACGAACTCATCATCTGTGATGAACATTTAAGTTATCCGGCGCAACAAATTTTTTTACTTAAGCTTAATCTCACGCAACGTGAATCGATTGAGCAATTATGGCAACACCTTTGTCTGCCCAGTCAGCATTAAGTTCAAAAATCGTATTTTTAGATTTATTTTATTATTTTTATCGTTTTTACTCATTTAATATTTAGCTTTATATTAAGTCTATACCAGGTAGCCAGCAACTTGCTCAAACCTTGCTGGGCTACCGACCAAATGCTTTTTCTCCCAATCTATGCTTTAGCTTGGGATTTTTTTTGCCAGCTGATTTACCGGTAGATTAAGTAGCCTTATGATCTGTTGCACTTGCTGTAACAGACTGATTTCCTGACCTTTTAACATCACCAATTGTGCTGCTATTGGCTCATGCTGCCGAGCATAACCGATTGGAAAACTACAAGCAGGCAGGTCTAAATAGTTAAATGGTCTAGAATATGGCCCAACAGTATGGCAACTGCTATCTTCGGCATTTAATGGTGGAGCAAAGCCTGGCAACATCGGTAATAATAGTGCGGCTTGCTGATCTAAAGATGCTGCAAAAGCTGCATAATAGGCATCCCGCTTTGTAATTAAGCTTTGATAATAGGGTGCTGAAATCTGTGCTCCACGTTGAATTCGATGCCGTACAATCGACCACATTGGTGTATTTTCATCGTCAGCTAGATGGTGATAAAGTTGATAACCTTCATAAGCGATTATATCTGAGCACCAATCGGATAACTGCTGAAAATTAAAATCCTGTGGGGGTTGCCAGGCTGTTAAAGCATAGCCCTGTTGCTGTAAATGATGCAGTTGTGCTTGCCAAACCGTATAAACCTCAGGCTCTAATGACTCAGGAAAATGGTTTTCTGATAAATAATAGATCGGTATGTTGGGGTGAAACGTCTCAGCTACTGGTCGTAACTGGGTATAAAGCTCAAGTAAATCTTCACTGGATCTTGCCATTAAGCCGACACTATCTAAAGATGCTGCTAAAGGCAGATTACCTTGACCATTCAGTTGGTCATGACTAGGTTTAAACCCCAAAATACCATTCATTGCTGCTGGCACACGCACCGAGCCACCAGTATCACCGCCAACTGCCAGAGGAGCGAGCCCAGCGGCCACTGCAACTGCACAGCCAGAAGAGGATCCACCCGGAGCAACAGCTTTGGCATAGCAAGGATTGCGTGGTGTGCCCTGTATTGGATTTTGGCCAGATAAGCCAAAAGCCAGTTCAGTCATTTTAGCACGCGCCACAATCACTAGACCTAAGGCTTCAAGCTGCGTGATGATAGCAGCATCTTGCTGCTCTAATTGATTCAGATATGTTGTACCTGCCCAAGTCACTTCACCTGAAATGGCAAAGCTATCTTTGACAATCATGGGTACTCCATGTAAGGGACTCAGATATATCCCTTGGGCTGCCAATTGGTCTAAGCGAGCTGCTTGCTGTAATGCACGCTGAGTAAGCAACTGACTGATACAATTGAGCTCATCATGATCTTTAATACGTTGAATAAAATATTGGCTTAACTCAACTACAGTTACTTCACCCTGTTGAACAGCAAGGCTTAAATCAAGTGCGGATAGTTTAGAATAATGATGCATAGAGAACGCTAGCTTATTTTTTAGCACAGCATAGCGTCTTTTTAACCTGACAATACAGTCTTTTTACATTTTTTAAAATGCGGAGCGATCGTAGTTAATTGCTTCTAAATCATAAACTTGATAAATACAATCAAATAAGGCCTTGATATCTTCACTTTCATCCATGCAACGCGTGGCCATAAATATAGGGCTCACTGCATTTTCATCTAAAATAGGAATATAATGTAGATGGGTCAACTGTAGGGTCTTAGCACTCTCTGGCACAATACAGATTCCTTCACCTGCTGCCACTAAGCCTAATGCCAACTGAATTTCGCGTACCTCACGAAACTTTTTTGGCTCTAAACTGTACTCAGAAAATAGATTCATAATTTGGCTAGAGAAGTTTGGTTTAGGCTGCGCAGGATATAAGAAAATTGCTTCATCCACTAAATCTGCCAAATATACACCTTGCTTTTGCTGCTTCAATTTTGAATTCTTCAGGGTATCGTTTACTGCTCATAAGCACTTCGTTAATTAGCCATTTTATCTAATTAAAAGGTGTCTACAAAATCGGTGGCTATTCATACAGCAACGCATAAATTGGTTGATAAAGCCAAGGTGATTGTTGCCGAGGATTTAACCTCTCCAATTCAAAGTAAGCGTAGCTATGGTAAAAACACCAATAGACGCTTAAATACATGGGCTAAAGGCTTATTAGCTGATGTTCTAACAGGTATATCTCACCGTAGAGGTTCTACGCTGCATCTAGTCAATACTGCATACACTTCGCAAAGTGATTCTTTCTTACGTGGGCTTTTAATAGGCACACGCAAGGGAGATCGCTTTCACCATTTTAATGGGGAAGTTGTGCAAGCTGATTGGAATGCTGTGAGAAACGTGCTTGCAAGATTAAACGACAATGAGATCAATCGTTATACGCCTTACAAGACTGTAAAGCGCATATCGCAAGAATGGACTGACCGCTATAAGTCGGAACTGACCGACTCAGGCTCTAGTTACACGCTTGGCAACAAGACATTAACAGAGTGCGAATTAGTCCTTGACTATGTTTGACTACATTTTAAGGAACAGCTATTTAAAGCACATGATTTATCCCTATTATTTTACCTTCAAACTCTTGCATAGCATCAATTAATACCTCCCATAAATATAAAGAAGCTGATCTATCACACAAGATACTGAATTTTGGACAAGTTGTATCACTAACATTAAATACGATTGCATTAACACGAGCGACAGAGGTTTGTACAATTTGACCCGGCTTAAATGCTTCATCCATTAAATCTACGCCACAAAGTTTTGCCATAACCATTGCTACAGATTCCCCGGTAAGCATCAGCCATGCATGGCTGTCTTGGCGTGGCAATATATAATTCAATTTCGTTTCATCCATTTGCCAGGTACACTCTAACTCATTGACACGGGCACCAAAATTTTTAATTGAACCTAAGATTATATATTCCGCTGCAGAAAGACGACCCACCACACTACCATCAATCTGCTCTAAAAAGGTATTCGGCATCGATGGTGTACTATACCCTCGTTTTTGTAAGTATTCTTGTGCATCTGTGCCACGAAAACCAACACGAGAAAGATGGGTTAAATCAATTAAAGCACATTTTTTTAGTTGCGATTTTTGATCAGATGTTGACAAAAACTGCTTGCCGTCGCCGTAGAGATCATACGGTTTACATGTATGCTGAATTAAACTGCGCTCTACTGTATATAAATTTTGCATGGTTTAAACCTCCTGGCGTTGGTTTTCTGGATCATAAAATGGAGCTTTAACCACTGTTGCTTGTACTATTTGCCCTTTCTCGACACGAATGGGAAACTGCTGCCCGACTTCACTTTGTTCCACTCCAACATACGCCATGCCAATAATTTTATCTAAGCTTGGTGAATACTCACAGGAAGTAATATTGCCTGTAATGTCATTACCATTGAGTACAATGTGCCCCTCTAAAGGCTGACTATGCTTTTTATCCAATACAAAAGCGACTAATTTTCGTTTTAACGGTTGTGATGCCAAAATTTCGATAGAACGCTTGCCAACAAACCAAGGTTTTGATCTTGCGACCGCCCAACTTAAATCACATTCTTTTGGATGAGTCATACCATCAGTGTCCTGACTAATAATAATGTGCCCTTTTTCCAAACGAAGTAAGCGCTGCGTTTCAACTCCGAACGGTTGGATATTAAACTCTTTACCAGCCTCCATTAAGAGATCCCAAACGAATTCTCCATAACGTGATGGGTAGTGAATCTCATAACCTAATTCACCAACAAAGCCTACACGTAGTAGTCGCACCGGGACCCCATGTAGGGTACCTAGTCTTAGGCTTAAGTATGGAAAAGCATCATTGCTAAAATCAACGTCCTGACAGACTTTCTGCATTAAGTGACGAGAATTTGGGCCTGCTACATTCACGGCAGCAAATGCGGTGGTCACATTACTAATATCGATATTGAGGCGCCACTGTGCATTCCACTTCAACATTTGTTGATAAATACGATCCACGCCACTCGTTGTCGCTGTTACATAAAAGTGTTGCTCACTCAATCTTCCTGCAACACCATCATCAATCACTACACCATCCTCTGCTGCCATGACTGCATAGCGAGTCTTACCTACGGGTAATTTAGCAAAGGCAAAGGTATATAACCGGTTTAAAAATTCAGCACTATCCTGACCACGAATATCTAAACCACCCAAAGTTGAGACATCGATGATGCCGACATTTTGACGAACATTTAATGCTTCACGCGCAATATTTTCACTACGCTTTTCAGCAGGTCCATAATAGGCTGGTCGTTGCCATACCCCTGCAGGAATCATGTGTGCACCGAGCGCCAAATGACGTTGATGCATTGGCGTCTGACGATAAGGGTCAAATCCTCGTCCAGCCACGTGCGCTAACTTTTCTGCACTAAATGGCGGACGGGCTGTGGTTACCCCAGTTTCACTGATACTACGATGGGTATATTTTGCTACCAAACGCGCTGTTGGAAGTGCCGAATGACGTCCTTGCGATGGCCCCATGCCTACTGTAGAAAAACGTTTGACCAACTGCACATCACGATAACCAGATTTAGTGGCATTAATAATGTCTTTCACCTGTAAGTCTTCATCAAAATCGACAAATTCCTTACCTTTAGGATGTTGGAAGATGGGCCAAAAGAAATTAACAGGTGCCTCATTGAAAATTAATTCATCTGCGATATCCGATGTGTCCTGGATTGAACGTATCGCATTTTGTGCAGTATGTTGAGCATCTTTTAATACATTTTCAATAGCATGCACACCATGGACAGAACCTGCAATATGCAGGCCTTTTGGCAACCCTGTAATGGTAAATTCAGCATCACGATCATTATAATTTAGTTTTGCACCTGCTTGACATAAGAGTTGATACACTGGCATATAACCCGAAGACATGGCCAATACATCACATTTCAAATAATGAGCATGCTCAGACACTACCCCTTCTGCCGTAATTTGACGTACATCAATCCCTGTGAGATGCAACATCCCTTTACTGTGTAATGCCTCATACACCGTACTATTGAAATAACATGGAATTTTTTTCTTTTGTATCACCTGTTGTAATGCTTTATTGGTTGCACCTGAACGCATATCAATTAACGCAACTACATTCAATCCCGCTTGAACCAGATCAAGGGCGGCTAAATAGCCATCATCATTACCGGTTAAAATCGCAATTTTCTGCCCAGGTTTCACTGCATACAAATGAACTAGACGCTGAACTGCGCTGGTTAACATCACACCAGGGAGGTCATTATTGCGAAAGATCACAGGTTGATCAAAACTACCACTGGCTACAATGCACTGTTTAGCACGCACTTTATACATACGTTTGCCTTGAATCACAGGCAAGTAGTGATCAGTGAACCATGCATTACATACTGCTTTTGTAAGGACGATGATATTCGCATTTGCCTCAACTTGAGTGATCAGTTTGGTACGTAGTGTTGCTGCAAGTTGACCTGCGATATCAAATCGTGCGTAGTTTAAACTTCCACCCAATGCTTTTTCTTGCTCAATCAGTAGAACTTTGTGTCCAGCTTCAGCAGCTGTTAGCGCTGCTTGAAGACCTGCAGGGCCAGCTCCAATGACGGCAACGTCGGTAAATAGATAAGCTTTGTCATAGTATTCGGGCTCAAAATTAAGATCTAATACCCCTAAACCTGCTTTTTTTCGAATCAATGGTTCCCATAGTTTCCATACCCCCTTAGGTTTATAAAAAGAGCGATAATAAAAACCAACAGGCATAAATTTAGAAAAACGACCGAGGAAAGCATCACTATCTTTCATTAAAGAACCAGAATAGTTTTGTCCTGCAGACGTCGTAATATCCTGAATTTCTGTACAATCTGCCAATACATTAGGTTCTTGCGGTAGTTGTATAAGTGTATTGGCATCTTGACCTGCCATAGTTAAAGGTCCACGTGGACGATGATATTTGAATGAACGTGACATAATCCAACGTCCGCTCGCAATCAAAGCACTTGCAATCGTATCTCCTGCATAGCCATTAAATTTTTGTTGATCAAATTCAAATTGTACTTGCTGATTACGGTCAATCCATACGCCATAAGGTGCTGATAGTCGTTCTAAGTTTGTTTTATTCACGCGACTGCTCCTTTTTCTTTTTGTTTAAGCATTGGTTTTGTGGCTGTGTCGCCAAATTCTATACGCTGGTTAAAAATTTCTTTTGGGTCATAAGTCCGAATCACTTCATCCGATGCAGTATGGCGTTCGGCAATAAACCAATAACTACTTGGCGCATGCATCCACCACTCACGTACAATCGCAATTTGGTTATCTTTATTAAAGACATAGTCTGCCCATTCTTGATCTGTGCAAGTATTCTGGTCTGGAATATCACGCACCTCGCCCCCGTAAATGAATTCACTTATATTACGTGGCCCGTTTAAAGGACAAATCATTATTTTCATGCTGCTTCTCCTTAGTGACTTGCGGCGGTTGCGCCCATTTCATTGACTTGTTGGAAACGGCTAAATCGAGATAGTTCAAATGGTTTAATAAGCGCTGGTGTCTTCCCTGTGGATACTAATTCAGCCATAGTTTTGCCGCAGATTGGCGTTGATTTAAAACCCCAAGTCCCCCAACCAGCATCTAAATAATAGTTATCATATGGAGATTGCCCCATAATCGGACTATAGTCTGGCGTCATATCAGTGATACCAGCCCACTGCCGCATGAGTTTGGCATTTGCCATAAATGGGAACATCTCAATTGCATGTGCGAGTAGACTTTCTTTTAAGTCTAATGTGGAACGAGAGTTGTATAGGGGATACGGATCTGACCCACCTCCAAACACAATTTCACCACGGCTCGTTTGCTGTACATAACAATGTAATGCCGATGAACTAACCAATGGATCTAGAAAGGGTTTAAAAGGTTGGGTAACCATGGCCTGCAGTGGAAACGTATGAATGGGCGCACGAATATTCAGTTTATGCATTAATAAACTCGATGCCCCTGCAACCGCTTGTACCACACAGCCACATTGCACTGTGCCACGGTTGGTTTTAACTGCCGTCACACGGTTACCTTCAGTGACAAAATCTTGAACTTCTGTCAATTGGTGAATTTCGACACCACGCTTGGCTGCCTCTTTGGCATAGCCCCATGCGACAGCATCATGGCGTGCAGTTGCCCCATCCATATGCCATAACCCAGCAAGAACAGGTAAATGCGCAGGATCTAAGTTTAAACAAGGAACCAATTCTTTAATTTGCTGACGATTAATCAGCTCTGTACGACCACCAAAATGTTTATTCACTTCAGCACGCTGACGAAAAGCACGTACGGTCGCATCAGTATGGGCAAGGGTGAGCTGTCCTCGCTCTGAATACATAATATTAAAATCAAATTCATTGGAGAGATTTTTAAACATATTTACAGATTCGGCATAGAACTTAACTCCTTCTGAAGTTAAGTAATTTGAACGAATCACAGCAGTATTGCGCGCCGTGTTGCCTCCGCCAAGATAAGCTTTCTCAAGCACAGCAATATTAGTAATACCTTCATACTTTGCTAAATAATACGCAGTTGCCAAGCCATGACCGCCTCCCCCAATAATAATGACATCATAGTTTTTCTTGAGCTCTTTCGGTGGAGGTAAGTCCACTTCAACGGGATATTCACTGCTTAATCCATATTTAAGTAGTCCAAGTGGCATATATATTCCTCCCAGGCATCCGTGATACCTAATTTATTTTTTTAAATTTTTTGTTGTATTTTGGCCGCTTTCAGCGTGTTCTTCATTAAGTATGCAATCGTCATAGGTCCTACTCCGCCTGGTACTGGCGTAATGGCTTTGACCTGATGTTGAACTGAATGGAAGTCTACATCCCCAACTAAGCAATTTTTCTCGTTCAATTGAACACGATTGATACCCACATCGATGACTACAGCATTTGGGTTGAAATAGCTTGCATCAAGCATCTGCGGACGACCCACTGCTACCACTACAATGTCAGCCTGTTGACATAAAGCTTGAATCTGTTTGGTTTTGGAATGTATAACAGTGACGGTACAACTTTCTTTGAGTAATAACGCAGCCATTGGTTTACCCACAATATTCGAGCGACCAACAACCACAGCATCTAATCCACTTAGATTATTTCCCAAAGTATCTTTGAGTAAACGGATGCAACCTGTAGGTATGCAAGGTGTGAGTACATCGCGACCTTGGCTTAAGCCACCCACATTTTCACTATGAAAGCCATCGACATCTTTTTTAGGATCAATAGATTCTAGTACCACAGTTTCATTAATCTGCTTAGGTAAGGGTAATTGCACTAAAATGCCGTGTACTGATGAATCTCGATTTAAAGCATCAATTTGATCAAGTAAGCTTTGTTGATCCGTATCCTCAGCTAAACGAAACTCTAAGGAACGCATTCCAACGTAATATGCTTTTTCAATTTTATTGCGCACATAGATATGACTGGCTGGATCATCCCCCACTAGAACTACAGCTAAACACGGTTCAATCCCTTGAGTCTTAAACTGTTCGACTTCGGCTTTGACCTCATCTAACACGCTATTCGCTATTGCTTTACCATCAATGATTTTTGCTTGAGCATCTAGGTTGACAATATTATTCATTTAAACACCACCGTACGATCATCATTAAGGAATACACGATGTTCAACAAAATATTTCACCGCTTTAGACAGCGCCACTGTTTCAGTATCTCGTCCGACTGAAACTAAATTATCTGGTAGGTAGGCATGATCAACCCGTTGTACTTCTTGCTCAATAATAGGACCTTCGTCAAGATCCCCTGTGACGAAGTGCGCTGTAGCACCAATCAACTTTACGCCACGTTTAAATGCTTGATGATAAGGTTTAGCACCTTTAAAACCAGGTAAGAATGAATGATGAATATTGATCGTACGCCCTGAGAGCTGACGACATAGATCATCAGATAAAATTTGCATATAACGCGCTAGAATCACTAACTCAGTCTTGGTTTCATCAATAATTTTGAGTAACTCAGCTTCCTGCTGCGCCTTGGTCTCTTTAGTGACAGGCAAGTAGATAAAGCGAATCCCCTCGCGTTCTGCAATTGGACGTAGATCCAAGTGGTTAGAGACGATTGCAGTGATTTCAAAATCAAGTTCACCCTTGTGATGGCGATAGAGAAGATTCAATAAACAATGGTCAAACTTGCTGACTAAAATCATAACTTTCATTGGCCGTTGACAATCATAGAAGTCAGCTTGCATTTGGAATTGTGCTTCGACCTCAGCAAATCCCATTTTCAGTGCTTCAATATCCCCTTGCCCCTGATTAAAACGAAAGACAATCCGGGTAAAAAACTGCCCCGTAGTTTCATCATCATATTGTGACATTTCACTGATATAACACTGGTTTTTTGCCAAATACCCACTTACTGCAGCCACAATTCCTGAGGCAGCTGGACAGGTAATTTTAAGAATGTATTGTGCAGGATCTAAGTGTAGCATGGAGATTTCCCTTAAAACTTTTCATTCATGAGGTCTGAATTGCTTGGTTTAATTTTCTTTTTAGGAAAATATATTTCTTTAGGGGAATTTATATTGTATTTTTTTTAAACTGTCTACAATTTTATGAATATTTTTTTCTCAAAAGGAATATTTTATTTATTTTATACCTTTATCATCAGTACTCATACTTAACCAAAAAGGATACCAAATTTTTCATAGTGATAAGTAAGCATCACACTTGGAGAGGTGGAGTAAATGAAAACTCAACTGCTACATGTGCTAATCATTTTATTTTTGTTATAGATATAAATTTCTAAAGAACTGCAACCAATCACTCCAAAATTTTTAAGCTCAATATTTTGGCTCAACTAGTCTAGTTCTTCTAAATATTACATAAGCAAACTATCCAATTTTAAGCAATTAATGCGCCAATACATGAGCAAACAAATAATGTCAATTAAAGTAGATAGAGAGTCTTCCATTTGCTAGCATGAATAAAAATTGCATCTAATTTGTACAGTATGAGCTGATATGCACTATTTTTGACTATTTACTTTAATCATGTTGCAAAATCAATACTTAGTTGGACACCCATTCGCACTTTAGTTGGACACTCTAATGAATTTTTAAATAAATTAGAGTGTCACTTCACTTGGACAGTAAATTCTTAAATATCTAAGATTTTTCTACCTCTTTTTTTTCGCATAGATTCACCTTCCAGATTAAATACATGGGCACGATGAACAATACGATCTAGCAATGCTTCGCCCATAGTTTGATCTTCAAAGTGGTTTAACCATATATTTGTTTCATATTGGCTTGTAATAAGAAGTGAACCGTTATCACTATGCTTGTCGATCACACTAATAAAATGTGCCATCCATGAGTTACTAACTTGAGATAAGCCGAAATCATCAAGAATTAGTAGTTTACTTGAAAGCAATTTCTTCTTTAAGATAGTGACAGTCCCCAAATGTACTGCTGTATTAAACTCTTCAAATAGCTCAGTAGTATTATAAAAAAGAACTTTAAAGCCCAATTTACATGCATTAGTCCCAAATGCTGAAGCAAGCCAAGTTTTCCCTATACCAGTTGCACCTGTAAAAATTAGGTTGTGTTTTGAATTGATCCACTCACAATCAGCAAAACTTTGTAGAATATCAATTGTAAGTCCTTTTTTATTAGAACAATCTATTTCTGTTAGGCTGCTTGTTGGATATCGTATATTAGACTTATTTAGTAAAGCCAAAACTTTTCGGTTACTAACAGCATTTTGCTCAGCTATTAATAGCTCATTTAGAATTTCTAACAGAGTTTTTTTACTATTGATCATTTCATCATAATGATCAACAAAGCAATTTAAACAACCATTTAGCTTTAATTCTTGCATTTTTTGTGCGACAACACTCTTTGTAGTCATCTAGCATCACCTCCGAAATAATTGGCACCACGAAGATTTGCATGGGTGGTCTGACTAACCTTTTGATTAATGTTCATAGTTTGGATATATTTTTGATTTTTGAGCACATACAATAAGTCTGTCACTGCCAATAAATTATACTTCAATGCATACTCACAAGCCTGATCTAGTACAGAGTCAAGTTTATTTTCTAGAACATAATCTCTCAGTTTATTCAAAGATTTAATATTTCTAGCGAGCTGCTTAGATGTGTTGAGAAGGCGATCAACAAACGTATAAACATAATGTCCAATTAATTTTGCCCATTGCTTAATACTAGCTGGGCTTAAAGCATTATAAAGTCTATGATTAGCTGGCATATGCTCTTCTAGAATACTTGCTCCACCAGAGCCATCTAGTATCTTGTGTGAGGTAATTAATTCATTTTCATAAAAAAATTGTACTTTAGAGCTTGTAATAGCGATATCTAGCTTTTTCCCAATCATAGTATATGGAACTGAATATATATTTCCATCAACTGTAAACTGATAAAATTCCGAAACTGTCTGCTCAAAGATCCATTTTGAAAATGGGTATGGAGAAATTGGTAAAGCTAATAATTGATTTTTCTCAAAGCGGTTAAAACGATCCCAGCGACTTTCTGGAAAACGCTTAGTTATGCCTCGGTTTATTTTATCAACCTCTATATCAAGAGTCTTTTGTAGCTCGTCCAGTGAGAAAAATTTTCTATTCCTTAATTTTACCAAAACTGAACGTTGAATAATTTGAACAGAAACCTCTGCAAGTCCTTTATCTTGAGGGGTTCGTGGACGAGTATTTAAGATCGCGAAATTATGATATTCAGCAAATTGTTCAAAAGTTCTATTAAATATCGTGCCTTTTCTTCCTGTTTTAATAACAGCGGCTTTTAAATTATCTGTAATGACTTCTCTAGGCACACCACCAATCCGATCAAAGGTGGCTGTAAAGCACTTCAACCAATCATGTGTTTGTTGAGTATTTACAGCAATTGCTGTAATTAAACTTGATGCACCTAACACACCAACAAAGATTTGAACATTTTTAACTTTATCTGAATCAGGATTGTGGATTGGCATAGTTTTTCCACAAAAATCGACTAGCAATGTCTGCCCAGCAGTAAAGTTTTGACGCATAGAGGGGTGTAACTTTTTCAACCATTGCTTATACAATTTGGCGAAGCGAGAATATGAAATACCGTCAGGTTGCGCTTCTTTAAATTCAAGCCACAATTGCTTTAGCGTCATATCTTTGATTTTCATTTGATCATTGATATATATAAAATCTGGTATGGGTTTACATCTCTGTAAACCGTTGACGACATTAGTTTGAACAATCTCAATAAAGTGTTGATTAGATAAACCAAATACTTCAGGAATAGGAATTTGGATTTCATTTAGTTTTTTTGCAATAACACCCACAGTTGTTGGTGATACTTTTACGCGTTTAGCGATTTGTCTGTGTGTATGACCTTGTGTTAACAACTCAAAAATTTTTCGTTGTATTAGAACAGGTATTTTCATCTTAATAGTCTCAAAAATTAAAAAAAGAGACAGAAAACACCCTAAGCCATTGATTGAGATACCAATGTCTTTTAGAATGAATTTGTCTTGGACGACCAAGTAAAAGACAAATTTATAAGGACTCATGTTCCAGCATGAGTCTTTATATTTTCTGCATTAAAAAAGAGTAATTACAAAATCAATCCATAGCTTTATGCTCCTTAATACCTAATTTCACTGCAATTTTATGACTTTCTCCTCGCTTTGGAATGCGATTATTTTTTAAAATTCGATAGACTAGGTCTGGAGAGAAGTCATTATCTCTAGCCCATTGAGCAACAGACATACCATTGCTTGAAAAATAATCTCTAACTTGTTGGATTGACCTGATCATATATAATAAATTTTGAACAAACTTGACGACAAAATAAGTGATGAAGCAACCTTATTCAAGTTAATTTTTTACGTAAATTTATGTTTTTTATTTATTTTTAATTATTAAAGGTTTAATTTTTTTATTGTTAAACTTGATTCACTAAATCAATTAAACTCTCAAGGGTTTTAAGCTTAGCATCTGCATGTTGTCTACTTAAAGCTATTTTTCCTTTCAAATTAAAATACTGAGGAGCTAATTCTGGATACTTTAAATATAACTCATCAATGAATTTATTTTGAACCTCAAAATCTTCTAACTCTTTGTTAATTAATTTTTTTTCATTTTTAAGTAAATTATTATAATTTTTAGCTAAAACTTGTTTCCTAAATTCATAGAGTTTTATTGTCTCAGTGTATAAAAATATTTTTTCATTATATCTACAATGTTCGGCCTTTAAATAACCATTTGTTGTTAAAACCCTTAACCCACTGTACATCTTCTGCCTTAAACCCTTATCGACTACTAGATTTAAATGCTCAATATTTAACCAAAATAATTTTGCTTCCCAATTTGCAATTTTATTTTCTAGTAGTATTTTCACGAAATATTCTTCAAGTGGAAGATAAAAGTTAAACATATGGAGTTTATCTAAAGAAAAAGAGGATTATAGTCCGTGGATATATAATCCTCAATTGTTGATATTTCTGTTTTTTGAATAATTGGTTTCAAATGACTGAATTATCTATTGCAATTGGTCAGTTAATACGCAGTAAAAGATTAGAACTAAAAATTACCCAAGAATCTTTAGCGCTCCAATGTGGAATAGACCGTAGCTATGTCGGTCGTATCGAGCGTGGAGAGGTAAACCTTACGGTTGAGAAGCTGTATGAGATTGCAAAAATTCTCCAAGTTAGCCCTCAAGAGCTTTTGCCAATGTTAGATTTTTAGCGTTGTTCATTTTTCTCTTGAATATCAAAAGTGTCTTTTAACGCAATAGCTGTGCTTGCTTTACCACCAAAAAATGACGCTCCAAAAATTAAAATCACATACAATACAATTGAATAACCTTTATAAATCATATACGTTTCTTTATCTATTTTATTTTGGGAGAGTAGCTCATTTAAGAAAAAAATTTCAAAAATAACTAGCCCTATATAAAATAATACCGCCAGAAAAAATATGCTGATAGCACCAAACATAATTTTCTTAAGCGTCTTTTGTTTAAAAATATATTCTAAAGAAGCCTGATCATCATGAATAACCTGCTTAACAAAAAAATAACTATAGTTTAGATCTGACAATACTTTATTAAAGTTCCATAATTTTTCTATTCGATCACTAAATAAACTATAGTGAAATTTCGTTGTTCCTAAAAAACTATTTGTGACATATTGGAATTGTATTGGCGTTATTAAATTTTCTCGAAAGCGTTTATGACCCTCCAGGTATGTATCTAGCTCATTTTTATCTTCTTGAAAATTTTTCTTTCTTAAGCTGATACGAAATCTAGGGGAAAATACCCATTTAAATGCTATACCTAACACCCCTAGACCGAGCAGAGATTCGATCAGCAATTTCAACCATTCCATATTAAAATTTTACCTAAAGTGTTTTGTCCATCTAAACAAATGTTTTCAAAAAAAAATAGGCTTAAATAAATTAACACGTCATAATTTGGCGTGTTGAGATGATCTCTCTAGTTTTTTCCCTGCAAATCCAACACAATATGCTCAAAGAAATTTGAGAGTTATCTACGTGATTACAGGCGAAATTAAAAGCAAAATTGACCAAATTTGGAATGCCTTCTGGAGTGGCGGTATTTCCAATCCATTAGAAGTCATGGAGCAGATGACCTATTTG
Source organism: Acinetobacter sp. CY17 (assembly GCF_059515825.1). Classification (NCBI taxonomy): domain Bacteria; kingdom Pseudomonadati; phylum Pseudomonadota; class Gammaproteobacteria; order Moraxellales; family Moraxellaceae; genus Acinetobacter; species Acinetobacter sp. CY17. The sequence goes on along the minus strand of NZ_JCAKMX010000020.1, from coordinate 11,711 downwards.
CTGTTTATTCGCCGACTGGATGAAATTCAGATTGCAAAAGAAAAGAAAGCCAACCGTTTAAAAAAAGAAGTTGAGCAACCGATTTTTACGCCTGAACAAGACAAATTACGTTGGTCAACGTTTGTTACTTTGGGTGATGCTACAACGCTCTACAATACTATTGCCAATGAAGTCTTTCCATTCATCAAAAACTTAGGTGCAGAAGACGAAACCACCTATAGCCATCACATGAAGGATGCTCGTTTTACCATTCCTACGCCTGCGCTACTCACCAAAGTGGTGGATTTGGTTGCTGATGTACCTATGGATGATAAAGACACCAAGGGTGATATTTACGAATATATGCTTGGTAAAATTGCATCAGCAGGTCAAAACGGTCAGTTCCGTACCCCTCGTCATATTATCAAGATGATTGTGGAATTGATGCAGCCAAAACCAACCGATACTATTTGTGACCCTGCATGTGGTACAGCAGGCTTCCTTGTAGCGGCAAGTGAATACTTAAACGATCATTACGCGACTGAAATTTTTGCCAACCCTGAATCTGCGAAACGCTTTAGTGAAGACACTTTCTTTGGTTATGACTTTGACAGCACCATGCTTCGCATTGGTTCAATGAACATGATGCTGCACGGTGTAGAAAACCCAAGTATTGAAAACCGTGATTCTTTAAGTGAAGCGCATTCGCATATTGCTGAAAAATACAGTTTGATTTTAGCCAATCCGCCATTTGCAGGCAGTTTGGACAACGAAAGCTGTGCGAAGAATATTCAAGCAGTCGTTAAAACCAAAAAGACTGAATTGCTATTTTTAGCTTTGTTTTTACGTTTGTTAAAAACAGGTGGTCGTGCTGCGGTGATTGTGCCTGATGGCGTGTTATTTGGTTCATCGAAAGCGCATAAAGATTTGCGTCAAAAGATTGTAGAAGAGCAAAAGCTTGAAGCCATTATTTCCATGCCGTCAGGTGTGTTTAAGCCTTATGCTGGGGTTTCCACTGCCATTATGATCTTCACCAAAACCATGTCGGGCGGTACGGACAAAGTTTGGTTTTATGATATGCAGGCGGATGGTTATTCGCTTGATGATAAGCGCAATGAGCTAGATAGTTCAAAGCATGAAAATAACAACATTCCTGACATTATTGCCCGTTTTAAAAACTTAGAGGGTGAAAAAGACCGTAAAGCCACAGAGCAAAGCTTTATGGTGGATAAAGCCGATATTGCTGCGAATGGTTATGACTTGTCGATTAACCGTTATAAGGAAGTGGTGTATGAACAAGTGGAATATGAAGCACCAAGTAAAATTCTGGCGGATTTAGAAGTGCTTGAGCAGGATATTTTAAAAGGAATGGCTACGCTTAAGGAGATGCTTAAGTGAGTTTTCTTAAAATGAGATTGGATCAAGTTTGCTTAATACGCAGAGGTTCAACAATCACTAAGAATCAGGTTAAAGCTGGAAATATACCTGTAGTTGCAGGTGGTAAGACCTCTACAATTTCACATAATGAAGCTAATCGTGATGCAAATACAATTACAGTAAGCGCATCAGGGGCAAGTGCAGGATACGTTAATTTTTGGCAAGTTCCTATTTTTGCTTCTGATTGCTCAACCGTTGAAGTGATTAATGAGTTAGCTGATATCAATTATGTTTATTATTTTTTGAAGTTTAAGCAGGATTACCTATATTCTTTACAGGCTGGAGCGGCTCAACCGCATGTTTATGCAAAAGATATTGCAAAAATTGAAATCCCCCTCCCACCACTTGAACAACAACGTCGAATTGCATCTATTTTAGATCAAGCGGATGAGTTACGCCAAAAACGTCAGCAAGCGATTGAAAAGTTAGATCAGCTTTTACAAGCGACTTTTATTGATATGTTTGGCGATCCTATTGATAACTTAAAAGGATTAGAAACAGTTGCCTTATTGGATTTATGCAAAAAAATTACTGATGGCACACATCAAAGTCCTAAATGGACAACAGAAGGCATTCCATTTTTATTTATCAGCAATATAGTTGATGGAGAAATTGATTATTCTTCTCAAAAGTTTATTGATCAAGTCACGTATGATTCATTAACAAAAAGTACCAAAATTGAGTTGAATGACATTCTTTATACAACTGTTGGTAGTTATGGTAATGTAGCTAGGGTTAAAAGTGATCAATTATTTTGTTTTCAAAGACATATTGCACATATCAAACCTAGTTTCGATAAGGTAAATCCTAAGTTTTTGGAAAAGATGTTATCAAGTTATGGTGTCAGACGACAGGCAGATCGTTTAGTGCGTGGAGTTGCCCAAAAAACGCTAAATCTTAAGGATTTAAAAGAAATTATAGTATTCAATATCTCCTTAGATGAACAAAATTATTTTGTCCAAAAGTGTGAAGTGATTGAAAGTTTAAAAATCAAATCTAAACTTGCATTGAATCAAGCAGATGATTTATTCAAATCACTACAAAACCAAGCATTTAACGGTACTTTATAACATTTAATTAAAAATATGAGGGAATATATACATGAGCAACTTTCAGTTTTTAGAACCTGAATTTAAAAGCTTAGCAGCCACAGCCAAAGAAGCCGAAAAGCTTGTGTATATATCCCCCCAATTTGCTCTTGCTGCGGCACGTAACTCACTTGAAAACCTTGTGCTGTGGCTGTATCAATACGACAAAAAACTCACCCAGCCTTATGACTCAAAACTGCAAAATCTACTCAACGACCTCAAATTTAAAGACCTGATTCCAGCCTATATTTGGGATAAAATGGACAACATCCGCATGGTCGGCAATAGTGCCGTACATGGGAAAAAGTTCAAGCAACTCACTACAGAAGAAACCGTTAAACACATCAGCCATTTATTTTTGATGTATGTGTGGTTTGAACGTAATTATGGTTCACCTTCAAAAGACCGTTCACAGTCGATTTTATTTAACCCAAAACTAATACCAAATGCTGACAATACTCAGCAAGTTACTGCCAACAAAGAACAACTGCAAAAAGAAACCGAAGCCAAAGAAAAACAGTTTGCGGAGCAACATAAAGCTTTACGGGAACGTGAACAAAAACTATTTGAACTGTCCGCAAGTTTAGAAGAGCGTGAAAAACTATTAGCCAATATAGATGCTGAACTTGCACAAAAACGTGCAGACGTTGAACAAGCCAAAATTGCCAACAGCAAAATCGAAGACCATACCGACTATAAAGAAGACGAAACTCGAAAACTTAAAATTGACCTCATGCTTGAAGAAGCAGGCTGGGAAATTGGCACAACGGTTCGAGAGGAAGTTGCTGTAACAGGTATGCCGAGTCCATCGGGTAAAGGTGCAGTGGATTATGTACTGTATGATGCCAATGGCTTGCCTTTGGCTGTGGTTGAAGCAAAACGCACATCAACCGACCCTGATATTGGACAACAACAAGCCAAACTCTATGCAGACTGCCTAGAACAACAAACAGGACAACGCCCTGTCATATTCTATACCAATGGTTACAAAACCCGAATTTGGAACGATGTGCAAGGTGGTCCACCACGCTTAGTTCACGGCTTTTATACGCAGGCAGAACTCAAACGTCTGATCGAAAGACGTAAGAACAACCCTGATTTAAGCAGCTTCCCGATCAATACAGATATTGTCGAGCGTTACTACCAAACTCGTGCCATCAAAGCCATGCTTGCAGCCTATCAACGTAAAGAACGTGCAGGCTTACTGATTATGGCAACAGGCACAGGTAAAACACGTACTGCCATTGCACTGGTCGATGTGCTAATGAAAGCCAATGTAGTGCAAAAGGTATTATTCCTTGCAGACCGCACTTCATTGGTCAATCAGGCGCACAATGCCTTTAAAGCCAATTTAAAAGATGCCTCATTCGTCAATTTACTTGAAGACAAGAACCAAGTCGGTCGAGTCTATTTCTCTACCTATCAAACCATGATCGGCTTAATTGACGAAAAAAATGCGGACGGTACACGACAATTTGGCACAGGTATGTTTGACCTGATTATTATTGATGAAGCTCACCGCAGCGTTTATCAAAAATTTGGCGAGATTTTTAAATACTTCGATAGTTTGCTTGTTGGTTTAACCGCAACGCCACGAGATGAAGTAGATCGTGATACATACGCACTGTTTGGCTTGGAAAGCGGTGTTCCGACTGATTACTACGACCTTGATCAAGCCATTGCCGATGGCTATCTTGTGCCACCGAAAGCCTATTCTGTTCCGCTTAAATTTATGCGTGAGGGCGTGAAATATGACGAACTCTCTGAAGAAGAAAAACAACATTGGGATAGCCTAAATTGGGGCGATGAAGATGCACCTGAAGAAGTCTCAGCATCCAAGATTAATAAAGAGCTGTTTAATACAGGCACGATTGATTTAATGCTCAAGCACTTGATGGAAAATGGCATTAAAACCGAAGGCGGTGATCGTCTTGGTAAAACCATTATCTTTGCCGTCAATCAAAAACATGCCCAGTTTATTGCTGATCGCTTCAATGAAAACTATCCGCAATATGATGGTAAGTTTGCTCGTGTGATTACCCATGCCACCAAATATCCGCAAAGCCTGATTGATGACTTTAGTAAGAAGGATTTAGCTGAGCCACAAATCGCCATTTCAGTGGATATGCTGGATACAGGGATTGATGTGCCTGAAGTGGTCAATCTGGTGTTCTTTAAAGCAGTGCGCTCTAAAGTGAAGTTTATGCAGATGATTGGGCGTGGTACACGACTCTGTGAAGATCTATTTGCACCTGAAGATGATAAAAAAGAGTTTTATATCTTCGACTACTGTTCTAACTTTGAATACTTCAATGAAAATCCAGATGGTGCGCCTGTATCAACTACAGAACCCCTTGGACAGCGTCTGTTTAAGGCTCGTTTGAATATCCTGAGTTTACTCAATGCGAAAGATTACGATACCCAAGAATTGAAAGCTGTACAGCAAGAGATACGTCAGAGTTTACAGACTGAAGTAAAGTCCATGAAGAATGATAATTTTATTGTGAAGTCAGAGCTTGAGCATGTTGAACATTTCAAAAAAGACGATGCTTGGAACAATTTAGATGACCTTGCCATTGGTACATTACGAGAACACATCTCTAAACTACCAAATCAGCTTGAGCCTGAAACTTTAGAAGCTAAACTTTTCGATATGTTGTGCTACAACTTAGAAATTGCTGTATTGGAAAAGAATAATAAGGCAATTGAAAACTATGCCAATAGAGTGATTGAAATTGCCTCTAAGTTAGAAGGCAAAGAAAATATTCCTGTGGTTGCAGAACAAATTGTGCTGATCCAAGACATCCAAACCTTGGAATATTGGAAAGGCATCACTTTGCCAATGTTAGAGGCGATGCGTAAGCGTATTCGTGGTTTGGTAAAACTCATCGAAAAATCAACCTCAACGATTGTCTACTCTATGCTTGATGATGAAATTGGAGAGATGCAAGCAGTCGATATTCCAGTCGTTTCAAGTGGAGTAAACCTTGCTCAATACCGTAAGCGTGTTGAAAGCTTTATTAAAGCCAATGAAAATCACATTACCATCGCAAAGTTAAAGCGTGGTTTGGCGCTTACACCGACTGATTTAAGCGAACTAGAACGCTTTGTCTTTGAAGCTCAGGAAGTAGAAAGCCGAGATAAGTTTGAAGAGTGTTTTGGCACAGAAAAATCATTACCGTTATTCATTCGCTCTTTGGTGGGCTTAGATCGTCAAGCGGTACAAGAAGCATTCTCTAAGTATTTACAAGGTTCAATGTATAACGAAAAACAGATTCGCTTTGTGGAAATGTTGATTGAGCATTTGACAAAAAATGGTGTGCTAGAGGCAGCACAATTATACGAACCTCCATTTAATCAGATCCACTATGAAGGGATTGATGGTGTGTTTGCGGATGGAGATGCTGACAACATATTTGGGGTTGTTGAAGCATTTAATGAAGCTGTGGCATAAATTTTAAATAATTAAATAGGTAAAGCTGTGCATATTAAAAAATTATCAATTCAGGGGTATCGTTGTTTTTCAGATTGTTTTGAAATCAACTTTAGAAAAGGGTTAAACGTAATTGTTGGGGAAAATGGAGCTGGTAAAACAAGTATTATCAACTCTTTTCGTCAACTATTCCTAGATACTGAATCAGGTTCATACAATATTTCTTCAGATGACTTTAATAAACCTTTTAAAGAAAAGTCAATAGCTTCTGATTCATTCAAAATAAAAGTCGAATTTGATGATTTAGTGGAGGCTGAACCTATAGCCTTTCTACAGTGGAGTGATGCTAAAAATAACGTAATTTTAAACTTAGAGGTGTTAAATAAGGAGTTACGTGGACGCTTCAAAAAAAGTTTTTGGGGTGGGAATTCTAAATCATCACAATTTGATATTGAACTATTTGACAAAATTCATTGTATTTATTTACCCCCCTTACGAGATGCGGAATCAAAACTAGTAAATGGACGACAATCTCGTTTATCGAAATTGTTAAAGTTTATTGAAGCCGATCAGATTAAGAAATGTAAAAAAGCTGAAGAGCAACATCCGTTAGAAAAGAAGTTTAAAGAATTTAATCAATCCCTTATTGACGATGCAGACTCTAGCATTAAAAAAGCAAATAAATTGATTGCTAATCACTTACTTGAAGCTATCGGACAGAATTTTAGTCAATCAACACATATACAATTTGTTGAAAATGAATTTTCTAAAATTGTTGAAAATTTAAGATTAATATTCTTCCCTAAAATAACAACTGCTGAAGCAGATCAGTTCAGAGACTTATGCCAGAATAGTCTAGGATATAACAACTTATTGTATATTGCTTCTATTCTTGCAGAACTAACGTTAACTAAAGAAGAATCACTATATAGACTTTTACTGATTGAAGAACCTGAAGCACATCTACATCCACAGATACAAATTCGTTTATTAAATCATCTAGAGAAAGTAGCAAATGAACATAAAGTACAAGTTATTGTTACGACTCACTCGACAGTATTAGCCTCAAGTATACATTTAGATAAGATTATACATTTAACTAAGAATGATAATCCTACTGCAACACCTTTAGCTGAATGTGGTTTAGCTGATAATAACTTGAATTTTCTTAATCGCTGGTTAGATATCACAAAATCCAACCTACTTTTTGCGAGCGGAGTGATTCTAGTTGAAGGTATAGCTGAACAAATGATCATTCCTGAGTTAGCTAAAATAGTATTGAAAAATAAAGAGATTAATAATATAGAAGACTATGGTGTTTCAGTAATAAATCTTAATGGAATATATTTTAATCACTTTATGCGCCTTTATTGTAATATTATAGGTGTGCCAGATGTCCAAGAAGATCAAGTAGGTTTGAATATACCTATCCGTTGTGCAGGAGTTACAGATTTAGATCCTGAGCAACACTATTATCTAGAAGAGATAGTAAAAGATTCAAAGACGGGTAAAGAAGAAAAAAAACAAGTAAAATATGATCATAAGCCACCTTCTGAAAAAAATAAAATAGAAGGAAAAAATCATGCCCTCAAATTAGTGGAAAGTATTAATAGTTCTGATTATGCGCGTCTCTTTGTAGCTGGATATAAAACCTTAGAATATGACTTAGCAATGGAAGAGTATAATGCAAAAGTTATGGCTAAAATTATTTATGATCTTTGGCCATCGGAAGGAACTGTAAAAAAAGGCTTACAGACAATATTTGAAGCTGATTACTTAAAAATTACTCCAGAAAATAAAGCAGGCTATGCCTTTGAAATATTAAAAAGAATAGATGATGACAATATTGGTAAGGGTTATTTTGCTCAAATTTTAGCAGATAAAATTTCTTTAGGAGATATTGAGCTAAAAGTACCTCAATATCTGGAAGATGCGATTCTTTGGGCTTGTTCATTAGACAAATCTTCTATTGAGGCAGAGTTAGATGAAATATACAGTTGAACAACTCGATTATATTGAACGTGCAAAAATTACAGAGAATGTTTTTCTAAATGCGTGTCCTGGCAGTGGAAAAACTGAAACGATTGCTCAACGAGTAGCAAATGAAATTGAGAGTTGGGCAAATTTTCCTAGTGGGATAGCTGTTCTATCTTTTACTAAAAGCGCTGCAAAAGAAATTGAGCATAGAATTAAAGAGAAAATAAAAGCACAATCAACCTATCCCCATTTTATAGGAACATTTGATAGCTTTATCCTCAAGAATATTGTTAATCCACTTGCTAAAGATATTTCTAAATATAAAGGCGAGCATGGAGATTATTCATTTAAAGTAGTGAACTACGATTCACAGTTATTTTTTTTGACGCATTATAAATACGGGCATCAAAAAATTTCAGGACATCGGGTAGAAATTGATGGCAGAACAAGTAAATTAAAATTTCATACGCCAGATCAAATACTAAATAGAACTCTCAATGCTATGAGTTTTGAGGAATGGCAAATTAATGATATTTATAATGCGAAAAATCAATGTCTTAATGCAGGGTTTTTAACACATAAAGACATAGAATATTTAGCTGAGAAAGTTCTCACTCAATTTACAAATACTAAACTTTATGTTTCTAACTTATCTAAAAAGTTTCCATTAATTATAGTTGATGAATGCCAAGATCTATCCTTTGAACAATTAAGTATATTGAAAGCTATGATGCTGAACGGAACAAAATTACATTTTATTGGAGATCTTAATCAATCTATATATGACTTTAGAGATGTCGATCCTAATGACATTATTAATTTTATAACTGACAATGGCTTTCGAGAAATTCAATTAACTAAAAACTTTAGAAGCTGTCAGAAAATTGTCAATATTGCTACTAAGATTATGGAATCTGGTTCAATCGAAGCTAATTTCACATCAACCGAACAATCATGTTTTGCACTTCAGTATCAAGATTCACCTAGTGAGGTTATTCCACATTTTCATGAATTAACAAAACAGTATAGCAATCGAGTTTTAGTGGCTAGAGGCCATCAGACTCTAAATCAATTATCAATTATAGATAATACACCAAAGCTTTCATCAGAGTTTTTACTGAGTTCTCTTTTAAACTTTGATGAAACAAGCTATACAGCAATTAATCAATCTTTGATTGAATTTTCAGAGTATATTAAAAATAAAGTTCAGTTAGAAACTAAATCAAGCGACTATAATTGTCCTCAAATTATTGAATCTGAATTAGAGTGGAGATTATTTCTTTATAAATCTATTCAGTACTTATTAAGTAATGGCCTAAAACTAGAAACTAGTTCATGGACAGATTGGTGCAAAAAATTTAATGCTGTAATCATCAATTTACGTGAGCAAGAATTTGTTCTTACTACAATTTATGAAGCATTAAAAAAATCTAACCTTAAAATTCAATCTCCAAGTGGTAAAGCAAGTAATTGTATATCTACCTATCATCGTAAAAATCATGCATTGGATATCAAATTCAGAAAATCAACTATCCATGGTGTTAAAGGTGAAACACATGAGGCTACCATGCTGATTTCAAATCCTACACGGAATGGAACTGGTACACATTGGTCTCATTGGATTGAAGATAGTACATCTGAGGCTGCAAGATTTGCTTATGTTGCATCATCTAGACCAAAGCATATTTTAGTGTGGTGTGTAAAAAGACTAAACTCTTCTGATCAGAAGAAATTAGAAAGTTTAGGATTCGAAGTATTAGATTATTAGCCCACTAATTTACATATTTCTTTAACAGATAAAAGTGTCCAAGTAGGATAAGAATTAGTATCCAATAGTGTGTGCCATTCAGTATCCAATTAGATAAGAATATGCAATCATGTCTCGAAAATCTTGTAGTTCAAGCTTTACTTATTACAAGATCCCTTTTCTTAGCAATCACCGAGAAAGTACAAAACGAGTAAATTTTAGGGCTAAAAATATAAGAAAAAGGTCAATTTATCGAATAGAAAATAAATACTTTTAGAGACATCAACTATTTATGTAAATTTTAGTTTTTTATGAAATCTTTGTTGATGTCTTTTTTGTTATAAAAATTGCCCATTTCGTTATATGAAAGACATCACACTGAGGTTAAAAATAATGAAACGGATTTTCTATTATTTAAGTATGGCAAGAATAAGCTCAACACCCGCCGATGACGATGGATGTGCATGGTTTCACTTGAGTTCTGAGCGTATCCCCCAACCACAACTACGTGGACTTGTAAAAGCAGACTGGGTAATCATAGGTGCTGGTTTGACCGGACTCGCTGCCGCAAGACAACTTGCATTAAACTTCCCCGATGATCATATTGTACTTGTTGAAGCACAAGTTGTAGGCTATGGGGCTTCTGGACATAACTCAGGATTTATGATTGATTTGCCTCATGATATTGGGGCGCATGATTATATAGGAGATCCCAAAACTGCACGAATGAACTTAAAATTAAATCAATCTGCACAGCAGCTTATTCAGAAGCTAGTTAAAGAATATCATATTGATTGCCAAATTGACCCAGCAGGTAAGTATCAAGCTGCTGTAGAGCCTCGGGGTTTGGCTGTGTTAGACGCCTATAGAAAAGGGCTAGAAAGTTTGGGGCAAGATTGTCAAGTTATAGAACAAAAATATATTCCCGAACACCTCGGCACCCATTTTTATAAGAAGGCTTTATATACACCGGGAACTGAACCGTACCGGGTTTATCGGAGAGTCAATATTCTGAGAGACTATCCCTATGACAAAATTAAAATATACCCCTGAAATCAGAGAAAGAGCGGTTCAATTATTGATTGAATCCGAAAAAGATTATCCTTCTACTTGGGCTGCAATCACCGCAATTGCACCTAAGATTGGTTGTACTCCTGAAACACTTCGTGCCTGGCATCAGAAGCATTTGAATCAACAGAATCCAGTCAAAGTACAGCAGCTTTCAGGCCAGGAACGCATTAAACAACTTGAACGCAAAGATAAAGAACTGCAACGAGCCAATGAAATTCTACGTAAAGCAGCCGCTTTTTTCGCCCAGGCGGAGCTCGACCGCCCACACAAATAATGGTGGATTTTATCCATAACAATAAAGATCGATATGGTGTTGAAGCGATTTGTAGAATTTTACCGATTGCAGCTTCGACCTATTATCGGGCTTTAGATTTCGTTGATAACCCAGAACATCGAGCGAAACGTACTCTGCATGATTTACATCATGCAGAGCAAATCAAACGTATTTGGAAAGAAAGTTTAGGTCGATATGGTGTACGTAAAGTTTGGCAAAAATTGAAACGTGAAGGCTATGTTATTGCACGTTGTACAGTTACTCGATTGATGAAAAAGCTAGATATACAAGGTGTTTGGCGTGGTAAGAATAAACAAACTACCCGCAGCCGAGATGATCAAAAACGAGCAGATGATTTAGTGAAACGGAATTTTAGTGCTGATCGACCTGACCAATTATGGGTCAGTGACTTTACGTATATTCAAACCCATTCTGGCTGGGTCTACACCGCCTTTATTATTGATGTGTTCTCGCGAGCAATTGTTGGATGGAAAGTATCAACACGGATGAATACAGATATGGTACTTGATGCACTGGAGCAAGCATTGCATGATCGAGGCATGCCAAAGAATGTGATTCATCATTCCGACAGAGGTGTGCAATATCTTTCCATTCGCTATACCAATCGTTTAGAAGCAGCAAATTTACGAGCATCAGTCGGTACAACGGGTGATTCATACGATAATGCTTTGGCTGAAACGGTGA
>NZ_JCAKMX010000019.1:0-67923 GCF_059515825.1 Acinetobacter sp. CY17 | reverse complement strand
GCTGCGATATCTTCTTCGACCGCTTCGTCCCATAGATGGATTTGTTTTGCGGTGAGATGTTCGTTTTTACTGCCGAATTTATGCTTTTTAAACAGCGCCAGTTCATGCTCGTATTTTTGATTGAGAATAGAAAGATGCTGAACTTTGGCATCCAATTGCTGGTTTGATTTTTCTAATTCTTGATTTGATTGTGCCAGAGACTGATGCTGCATTGCCAACTGCTGGGTAAATTCCAGCAGTTGTTCATGGGTCAGTTGGCTTAAGTCAGGCAGCGTATTCATGATCGCAGTATGCCTGAGGTCATGACGCAGAGGAAATAGAACGTTTGGAGAATAGCAGAATAACCGAGCTTGGTTTAGAGCATTGTGACCACTTGCTGTCGTCCAATGCGCTGCCAGGGCAAACCCTGGATTAATGCCTGTAACTGTTCCGGGTTGAGGGCCACGGTTTCACCTTGGTGAACTTGAGCCCAGTGGAATTTTCCCTGTTCCAGCCGCCTGGCACACAGCCAGATGCCCAGTCCATCATGTACCAGCACTTTCATACGATGGCCACGTTTATTACAGAACAGGTAAGCACAATGCGGTTTAATGTAGCCAAAGGCTCTCACCACCTGAGCCATGACAGTATCCATCCCTGCTCGCATATCCAGAGGTTGGGTAGAAAGCCAGATTTCATCAATGCGGATCATGTTGCCAGTGCCTTGAGTAATTCTGCTAAAGCAGATATTTCTGATACTTGCCATTTCAAGCCAATTTCTGCTTTTGAGTGGGGTAAAGTAATTTGAACCTTTAACATGTCAGTAGGAGTAGGATCTAATGGTGCAGAGCAAGATAAGGCAATAAATGCAGGTTTATTCGGTAGTGGTGAGCGATCACTCCCTGGCTTAGCATCAATTAAGCGAATCCATTTGGATACAAGATTTGTATTCAATCCATGTTGCAAAGCGACCGAAGCAATTGAAACGTCCGGTGCTTTACAAGCCTGAACGATCTGCTGTTTAAATTCAGCACTGTATGTTCTTCGTTTTTTCGCAAGAGATGCGATGGATGTCTGGTGATTTGTAGTCATAAATTTTAGTCCCCACTTGTTTTTAAGTGGGGACTAAATTAAGGCTTATAGGATGAATTCATAAGGTGTGTTCAGCGGACGCTTACGGTAGATAAACAATTCTAGCCTGATATTGTGCTGCCAAATCATCGATCACTTTACCTTTATGTATCGATGCATTATCGAGGATGACCAAATAACGCTTAGCTTGAATGCTCTTGTGCTGTAAGCTTTTCAACAAATATTCCAACCAACAGACAAAAATATTCCGATCACATGAGCCTTGAAACACTAAAGGTTGAATAAACTTCAATGGAGCATTTGATCTGACAGCACTGATCATGCTGAGTCTCGTACCATGCCCACCTGACCTGAACGCATGACAGCGTTGTCCCTGAGGAGACCAGCCATATTCTGCGGTTTCATTGGTATTGATGCCTGATTCATCGATATAAAGAATGTGATCCTCACCATATTGTGCTTTCCATTGAGGCAAACACCATTCAAATACAGCACGACTTAATTTACAGGCTTGTCTGTAAAGGAAACTCTTTTTTTACGCGTCCAGCCCATCTTATTCAGAGCTTTTAAAATGACATGATACCCAACTGAATAACCGAAATGTTGTTCAAATAATGGGACCAAATCTTTAGCCTGAGTAAAGGGTGTATTTTTTATAAAATGCTCAAAAGCTCAGAGATCCAGAATCTTTGAGGGACGTCCTGCGTTTGGAGATTTAGGTTGTTTAAGTTGACCGGTCTGCTGTTCGAGTAAGATCCAATCGTCTAGAGTCGTTCGAGCGATATGAAAAAGCTCACAAGTCTTCGACTTATGCTGAGACTCTTTATAAAACTGCATGACTTTCTCACGCAGATCTACAGAATATGTTTTTGGCATGATCTTAAATTCTAGTATTTTTTGTATTGTAGCTCATATTAGGTTCTTAGCTATAAAGTCGTGCAATGGCATCGCAAGCTTCAGAAGTATTATGTATCCGTAGCGACACCAACACTACTAATCAACAAGTAGATGAACTTCCTGACTTACAAAGCCATCTTAGACAAACAAAAGATTGTATTTGATACGATATGACGATTGTTGCTGCAATACGTACTTATAGCCAAAACAAACAAGCTGAAATTGAAAAACAAAAGCAAACAGCAGAGCGACAGGCCTTAGAAAAGCTGTAAGCAGAAGGCGGTGAAAATTGGGCTGAATACAATAGTGCAGATGATTATGTTACTAAACAGAATCTTCTAAAAGGTGTATTACCAGCATACAAAGATGCATTAGATCAAGCACATTCATGGGGCATGGTTGGTACAGCATCAAGTGTTGAGTGCTGTACCACTTGCTGTGACAGGTGCGCTTGGAGGGCGAACCGATTACAGATTGCTACGAATGCGCTGGCACTGTATGCGGTGTAGCCACGACAAGTGTGGCAGCAGGTATAGCTAGATTGAAGTTTTAGGCTACACTTTAAAATAAATAAGGTATTGATATTTAAAAATATTGTAGCTAAAGGATGTGGTCTAGCTATACAACCATGGGATTCATGGCAGCTGCAATTCTAGCAATAGTAGGAGCACTATTAGTTGGAGCTGCAGTTTTTACAGGCAGAACACTGCTTCTAGATTGGCTTACGGAGTAGAGGATGAAACCTGAGCAAGAACAACGGTATGAATCGCCAAAGATATTATAAATACTCTTTCTTCAGTTCAAATGTCTATAGCAACATAAAACCATCCTAAAATATATAGTTCCCTTGATATAGGCTGACTGGTCAATATCTAGATTGTCTTGTCTCTTTATACAAGCATGTATTTCTTGATTGAGATAGGATTAGAGGGAACTTTATAAAAAATGACCAAAGGGTATCATGACTCAGTATTATGATGAAAACGCAGAAGTATTTTTCAATACGACTTATCAAGTCAAGATGGATGCTTTATATGTTCCGTTTTTACAGTATTTACCCAAGCAAGGACATATACTCGATTTAGGCTGTGGCTCAGGGCGGGATAGTCTAGCATTTAAAAAATTGGGGTATACCGTTACAGCAATTGATCTGTCTGCTGAACTCGTTAAAAAAGCCACTCAACTGACTGGCTTAAAGGTGCAACAAAGAAGTTTCTATGATTTAAATGATATTGAGCAGTATGACGGAATTTGGGCATGCGCCTCATTATTACACTGTGAACGTCATCGTTTAGATGATGTACTACAAAAAATGACGAATGCCTTAAAATCACATGGTGTAATGTATCTATCCTTTAAATATGGAGATTCTGATCGAGAACAAGCTGGACGAAAATTTACAGACCTTAATGAAGAGCAAACGGCAGTACACTTAAAGAATAATAGACAACTTAAATTGCTGAATCAGTGGATCACTGAAGACCAACGACCAGATAGAAACGAGCGATGGCTTAATTTATTGGTTCAAAAAATAATTTAAAAATAATGATGTAGACTCAATGAATCAATAAGACCGAATTTTTTGGTCATGCTACATTGATATTTATGAAGTAACAAACTTGTTTATTAGAAGATTATATAAATGTCTCAGTTTTATCATGAAGATCCAACCCTTGAGAGTTATTGGCGAGCGGTCATTTTATTTGGTCGTAATGTCGCGTCATATAAATTTGCTTTGGCAAAGGCACTCCATGAAGTAAGCCATCAACAGCAAACTATTATTCGATTAGAAGAGTTGGCGGTCCCTTTTAGTTATCATTTGTGTGAGCATTTGAAGCAAGTCGATAAACAAGCCACTTCAGCAAGCAGTAAATTTCTAGATTATTGTCGTCAGTATAATTCAGGTCAAATAGAACAAAAAAAGCTGATTGAAAAGACGGTGCAGCTAGGTTTTGTTAATGTGATTGATGCATTTCATAACGTACATAATGATGAATTGCCAAAACGCTTTTTTGAAGATGCGCGAAAAACGCATCAAGGCATTATCTTAACGGATGAGTTTTACCGCTTACGTGAACAAAGTCAGGTTGATGATCTATTGGAGGAAACAGAGGCAAGATGGCGTCTGGTCGAAACAGCTTGGGAGATGAATTTACCTAAGCATTTAGTGCAAATTGAATATGATCAAGAAGTTCTAATTGCCAATAATCAATTACGCCGTGTCAGTGTCACAAAAGCGAAATCAGCTTTAAATGGTTATCATCGAGGAACTTGTTTTTATTGTGGCTGTTCGATTAGCTTGGAGAGTTCCGATATAGATCGAGCAGAAGTGGATCATTTCTTCCCACATCGTTTAAGGCAATGTGATGCAACTAAACCGATTAATGGGGTAGCAAATCTTGTGCTGGCTTGTGTTGAATGTAATCGCGGTCCAGCGGGGAAATTCGATCATCTACCCCACCATGATTTTTTAGAAAAATTGCATACACGCAATGAATATTTAATTCAAAGTCATCATCCATTACGTGAGACTTTAATTTGTCAGACAGGGATCAAACCTGAAAAACGCCGTGCTTTTTTATATGAGGCCTACAAGTGTGTGACCCACACGTATCAGGCGAGTCATGGTTGGCGACCAAAAATTCAAACGCTTTACCTATCTCAATAGAATGAATGGATCAGTCTCTAATTTAAATGTCTAATTTTAATCATTAAGTTTCAATATTAGTATAGGCGTTAAATTTTTAACATCGTGATGATCATTTAGTTATGAAGATTCAAAATATAGCATTTGCTTTAATCGCCGGAGTGATGTGTTCAACAGCACAAGCTGCGATTGTTGTAAAGGATGCTAAAGGAAATATAGAACACTTACAAAGTGCTTTATTGAGTTTGCAAGCTAAAGCCACACTTTTGGGTTTTGCTAAAAATGAATATGATTTGGGTATGGCTTACTATGAGGGTAAACTTGTAAAACGAGATTCTCAAAAAGCTACTGAGTGGCTGTTTAAAGCTGCTCAAAAAAATCATGCCCCCGCAATGTTTACGCTTGGTAACATGATGCTTATGGGTGATGGCCTTCAAAAAAATGTTACGCTGGGCAATCAACTCATTCAAACTTCAGCCAACAAGGGATACGAACCAGCATTAGCCTTGCTTAACAGCAATGAAAAAACTACCCAAGAATCACAAAAACTTAAAATTACGCAAGTCAAAAATACTGCGATCTATAATGGTATGTGTTCTTATCAAGATTTTTACATACAATCTTTGGGCGATCGTGAATATGCAGCGCAACAAGGTAGAACAGTAGAAGATATGGAAGAATATGTAAAAGGTCCATGTAAGATTAACGTGATTTATAAGCCAAACAATGTTGTTGAAATCGCTGCTAAACTTTATGCGAACAATCAAAGCTATGATGCTTATATTTTAACAAAATTGAAAGACTCTTGTGATGAGGGAGAGTGTGGCATTACCCTCGATACAGATAGAACACATCTGAATGAATATGACAAAATCGTTCAATATGATGCTAAAAATAATGAAATTGAAGAAGAATATGCGGAAAAATTTCTAAAAGAAAAGATAAAGCCAAATCAATCTTATTGTTTCCAGAGCATGTGGGCACATAGTGGTAATAATTTCTGTTTGAACTTAGGAGGACAGAATGTTTATCAGCATGACAGGGCAGTGGGATATTAATATTGAAATTAATGGATTAGATTCAAGTGTGATTTTAACTCGCCTTGATAAGTATTCTCTGTTAAAGCGTGTGAAGTAATATACATGGATAGTGGTATATCGAGGGATATATTCACTATCCAATTGCGCTAGAAATATTAAGTTAAGCAGCTTTATCTCTACATGGGTCTGTAACTGCATCATGGCCACTACAAATCCAAGTTTTTTGCTGAGAGATGTAGCGTAGACCACGACCACACTTAGGACAAAGTTTCATGGTTTTATTACAATGAGGGTTGTTACATCGACTGACTGGTTTACCGTGTTCTATAGTTTCAATCGATGGGGATTCACATTCTTTACAAATACGTGGTTTAGCGATGCATATCTCACCTGAGGTACATTTGTAATATATACCATGGCTAGACTCGAGCTTTCTTAAGTAACCATGACTACACAAAGGGCATTTAAACTGTTTGCGATGATGGCTAAGAAAGGCATCTGAGGTGATATTAATTTGATATTGGGAGCCAAGCAGCTCTGTAATAAAATCAGATGGAGCTAATGGGTCTGCGAGCAGGAAAACTTGCTTTTTGGCACGTGTGAGCGCTACGTAAAATAAACGTCTTTCTTCTGAATTTGGATACTGATCTAATACTGGCAATAATGCCTCTACGATACCTTCTTCTTTATTTTGGCTTGGGAAGCCGAGTCGACCTTGAGAAAAGCCAAGTAGAATACAATGATCTGCTTCTAGCCCTTTAGAGCTATGGAAAGTCCAAAAGTTGATACGATTTATATCGATTCCATGTTGTTTTAAATATTGTTTGGCTGCCTCCCGATGTTTTTTATAACGTGCCATGACTGCAATACTGGCATTTGCATCCTTGGTTTGAAGGTCTTGAATGATCTGTAGTACTTTTTGCTCTAAATCATTTGATGCTTCGAGTAAATGAACTGCTGACTGTTGTGTTTGGGTATGCGTAGAAATATTTTTAATGTATTGCTCAGGATTTTGCATGACAAACTTTCCTGCCGTGTCTGCAATACTATTATTATAACGATAGGTTTTTTCAAGCTTAGACAGGGCGTGTGAACCCATAATGTCTTGGAAACGAGTGGTTAATTCTAGTTTTCCCCCATTAAAACGGTAAATAGATTGCCAGTCATCACCCACTACGGTCAAGCTTGGTCTAGGTCCTTCTTGAATGAGTGCTTTAATCAAATCCATACGTGCGGTAGAAATATCTTGAAATTCATCGACTAAAATGTATTTCCATGAGGGAATAAAGCGTCTAGATGTAATCAGGTCTGTAGCATCGACAATCATACTATCAAAGTCAATACGACCTTCACGCGCTAGTTTTTGTACATAGTCTTGATGAAGTTGATTCAACAAGTTCGCGTAATTTTTTGCATAAGAGATTTTATGTTGTTGTAATCTTTCTAAAATGCCAGCCTCATTTAAACGTTCGGTACGAATTGCCTGTAAGCATTTTACATAACGTCTAACATTATTCATTAAAACCCCTGTAGTTTCTAGGGCAGTCATGATCTCTTGTTCGGATTTCTTAATATATCGAATTTGGTTTTGATCAAGTAGTTCAGCTAATCTATTTTCTAAGTTATTTTCGAGCCAGTCGTAATGATAGGTCTCGATGAGCGTTGTACCCATTTCGGCATGTAATTTTCTTTTGCTTTTAATGTCTTGGTTATATTGCACACGATCAATATCAGCACGCGTATTGCCTTGCCGATCAATACCAAAATGCTCTAAATAAATATCAGCTTCTGTGAGGTAAAAATCAGGCTTATAGTCAAAGCCGAGTTCAATGCGACGTTTAGTGACATATTTAGGCTCATATTCATAAGCTACATTATGGATGAACAACCAGTTAGCGATAAGCAATTCTTGGTAGCCACGGACACGTTCTCCTTGTAGCGTGCGATATTCATTGTCACGGACATAGGCATCATATTCCGCTTTGCTTTTAAAATTAAATACATTTACAGGCTCATAGCTGAGCTCTAAAAATGTGAACAGGTTGCTTGGCGTATGCAGTAAATAATGTTTCATCCATTCAGAGACCCACACATTTAACTTGTGTTCATCTTCAGCGAGCGGTGAAATGGCTACAGAATGCTCACACTGCTTTAAAATCGTTGAGCCTAAAGCGTGGAAGGTGAGAATCTTAGGTTTTTTATGCAGTTTTATACCCGTACCAATGATCCGTTTCTCCAGTCGTTGGTTGAGTTCCTGAGCTGCTTTACTGTTATACGCCAAAATTAAAATTTCTTCCGGCTCAGCAAGCTTAGATTCAATTAAATCTAGGGCTTTAGCCACCATGACCGAAGTTTTGCCAGTGCCCGCAGCTGCAAGCACCAAATTATAGTCATCATTACGAATAACAGCTAAACGCTGTTGTTCGGTTAAAGGGTTGCTTTCAACTTTGTCAAAAAACTCTTTTTTATTGTTTAATGCTTTTTTTTCAAAGCAAGCGCGTGCATATGCAGCTTTTTCAGTAATCGGATAGAATTCAAGTATGTGTTGAATTTTTTCTAGGCTGTCTGGTGGTAAATGTTGTTTAGCAGTATCTACTTGAGTTAAAAACTTTTGACATACAGGATCAACATGCTGTTTTAAGGTGTCTAAATCACTTTCTCTTAAATACTGATTCACAATTAAATGTTGAACCAAAGCAAATGATTGTTGAATGTGTAAATCTAAGTATTGAGAAACGGCCTGATTTAGATAGGATACAAGATTATCCATACAATTGGCTGGCAGCCAAGTGAGGTCTAAGCGATTTTTTTGCGCCGTGAGGGATAGTTTAGAGTTTAAAATGGATTTTTGAGCTTGAGGGTATGTCTCAATATCTTGGTATACAATTTCTTTAATTTGCCCATTCTTATATTCAATTTTTAGTCTATCGTCTTCGAGTTGAAGGTTTCTTATATTGCTAAAAAATTGACCTAAAAATTTAGGTTGAATATAAAACTGAGGCATAATTGTCCCTAATCGCGTTTTTGTAAATCTACGGGTAAAGTATAGCTATTAAAAAAATAAACAAGCACAAGACCTCTTGCGAAAGTGGTTATTGCAAGTTTATTCGGTTTACCAGTGCAGCAATTAAGTTAATACGTAAACCGAATCTTTTCCGTCTATTTCGATAGCGTTCACTTAATATTCTAAATGTTTTCAATTGACTATTGATGTGTTCGATCACAACTCGTATTTTTCCAATCAGTTTATTGTACTTTTTCTCAACACTAAATAACGGGAAATTCTTCTTTTTCTTTATGGGCATCAATAATTTAAAGCCATGTTGCTCTAATCCGTAGTACCCTAAATCGGTCACAACATATTTACAATGCTTAAATTTCTTAACCGTTTCTCTTGCCAGTTTAATGTCATGCTGACCGCCATTCGATATATCTAGCCCTATGATTTGTTTACTCTTCGGATGATAGATCACTTGGGCTTTTAGCGTATGTTTCTTCTTTTTACCACTGTAGAACTTACTCTGATTTTTTTTTCGGGCGTTCGATTGAACATTCTGTCGCATCAATAATGACCCAGTTAAAGTGTTCTTCTGCTGTGGTTATACTTCGTTTTGGCAGGGTAAAACGTCTTGATTTCATCAATGCATCTTCAACCTTTTTAATGGTTCGATTCACATTACTTTCAGCGATATGGTAATTTGCCGCTAATTCCAGTTGAGTGCTGTAGTTGCGTAAGTAATTGAGAGTTAATAACAACTGATCCTCTATATCTAAAGTATGAGGTCGACCTGATTTCTTTTTGAGTGATTCTGCTATTTCTAGAACCTCTACCATTTCAGTAAAAACTTGTCGAGGTACGCCAACTAAGCGTTTGAATTCAGAATCTGAAAAACGGTTTAATTTCTGATATCTCATGAAATTTATATGGAGGTGATTTTTACTTTCGCAAGAGGTCTATTGTGAACTATATTATAGGTGAACATAAGTTAAATAGTGTTTATCTAACCCGAATCATGGATAAGAAATTCAGTTGAAAAAAAGATGACTGAGTTGATAAGAGAGTTACCACACACTTTTATTAACCAGCCATCTTATGTTCGAGTTTACAACTTTATTCTGCACAATTGATGATTTTTTTCAAAAAAATGAAGTGGTCTATTGGCAGTATCTAAAACAAGAAAATCATAAAGTCAGACAGCGATCAGGTGTTCTATGCTTATCTGAAATTATCTTTATCGCAGTTTGGTATAAAAACTCTCAACTTCATCATTTCAAAGCCTTTTATGGAATGATAAAGCGCTTTTACTCCAAGCTTTTTAAAGGCTTGCCGTCCTATCAGCGGATCGTGTATTTGATCAATCAACATCAACTCGCACTTCAAGCATTACATATTTCTTTAGCTTCCAATGCTCAAACAACGTGTGCTTGGGTTGACTCTACAACTCTACCCGTATGTAAAAATCAGCGTATTCAACGTCATAAATCTTTAAAACAAATTGCCACACGAGGTAAAAGCTCAATGGGTTGGTTCTATGGATGCAAATTGCATGTATTGGTGGATGCTCAGGGTCAATTTATTCGGACCCAACTCTCGAATGGCCATACTTCAGATATAAAGCTTCTGCCGAAGCTCGCTCAAGGCTACATGGGTAAGATCTTCGGTGATCGTGGCTACATCAGTGAAACTGTAAAAGATAAACTAGGTACACAAGATATTGAATTAATTACCTATCATCGCAAGAACATGCGAAGAGTGGAATTATCACCAGAGGATGAAATCATGCTGAGACAACGCAATAAAATAGAGACGATCTTTAGCTTATTGAAGCAACAATACAACTTGGTCAGCAGTCGCCATCGTTCCATTTCAGGTTATTTCGCTGGAATTTATGCATCCTTATGCGCATATCAAATCTGCCATCAGAACAAGCCTCAATTTACAACGATGTGAAACTAGGCTTATCAATGATTCGGGTTTATCTAAAAAGAAGCCCTTTCTTGTTCTTTTATAATATGAACATCATGGCATCATTACCACGCTACAGTGTTAGCATGATTTATTTATTCGGCAAGGAAAAATTTAATCAACTGTGGCTTTAGACCGTAAATACCTAACATTATTTATAAAGCTTGATTTGACGTATGTTATGCATCATTTACGTTGTGATGCTCTCATTTTTAAATATGTTCAGGTTATACTAATGGGCTCCCTACATATAGTTGCTCCATGATGAACACTCCTAATGACCCTTTACACGGCAAAAAGCTTGCTGACATCTTGGATGAATTATTAGATTACTACGGTGGTTTTGAAGGCTTAAGTCGTAAAATTGAAATTCGATGTTTTTGTATAGATCCAAGTGTTAAATCATCATTACGATTTTTGCGTACCACACCATGGGCACGTGAAAAAGTAGAAAGCCTATATTTGTATGTACTACGTCAAAAAGCCAAACAGAAATCTTAGTTATCCACATCTGAGCCTTAGCATACTAGATGACTGAGTTAATAAGTGAGTTGGCATACAAAATCAAAAGCCAGTCATCTTGTGTATATCTGGCAAAATTGATTATCTTTTCAAAAATAAATCCGTTTGTGTTAAGTCTTTACAAGAAAAGCGGATCATTTGTCAGGTGTAAAAGCCTTATTTAAGCTCTTGAGTGAGCTATCTAGCCTTGCTATTCAAGATTTAACTACTATAGATCATGAATTTTCAAGCTGCGTGCTTTAGCATTACGTGAATACCTGCGGCGTATTCTTGAAACTATACTACGTATATCGGATGTCCGGTCTGCGTCTGATGTGGCTCCCAAACATACGATTGCAACATAACGCCCATCAGGCAGCACAGCAATCTCGCCAAGATTGTAGCCATATCGTTTCAATGTACCTGTTTTACCTCCTAATATATCTTGATCGCCTTCTCTTAATGGCACGACACTGGAGGTGAGCTCCACACTACGTATTGTCCCCTGAGTTGTTATTATAGACATGGTGTATTTTGGCTTTGACCAGACTTCCATCAAAACATCGTAACGCGTGGCGTAGCAAAACATCTTTAACATGTCGAGGACGTTGGTTTTGGCTGCTGCTGAGCTGTCTACATCTAACCCAGATGAAGATGAAAATATAGTACTACTCATTCCAATGGCTTGGGCTTTGGTATTCAACATCTCCACCCATTTCGTATGGGCCTCGGTAGTGCTAAATGTTGTAATTCCTGCCTTTGTTAAAGCTTTTCCACCATAAATTCTTGCAATCATATTAGCTGTTACATTCGACGAGCTAAGCATTAAATTATGTAAAGCATCTTCAAGTGTAAGAGATTCACCCTCATTCAGTTTAGGTCCATTCCCTTTAGACGAGTCTTCCTGTGTCTTGGTAACTTTAGTCTGCAAATCGATCCCTAAATCTAAGAGCACGATTGTCGTCATTACTTTTGTTAAAGAGGCTGGCAAAGCAATATGATTTTTTTTATATAGATATAAAAGAAGGTCTTTGGAGAACACTCCATCTTTATCTACAATTATAGCACCCGCAGACTGACTAGATTTTAAATCAATACGACGTAAGTAACCTAGATCAAGATACTGGTCTCCTTGAGAGTCTTCCGAATGATGTGTGGTCTTAAGCACTTTGATAGCCTCCATTTTCTGCTTAGCTTGTTGTAATTTTCTTTAAAATAGCATGCTTTTAAACTCTTTTTTGGTACAAATTAGTGGTGAGTTTTGCAAGTATTTTGCTTTAAAGTAGGTCTCTTTGATTTATTGTGTATTTGAAATTTTCGAGCTCACTTAGCCAACATTATGAGAGCGCTGGTCATAAGTTTTTAAAGTTATAGAAGCAGCAATTGATGACCAACCTCATGCTCATATGGCGACTGATCATCTTTATTTCAGTCATTGCAAAATGAGCCACGGTCTAAGTCCAATTTTAAACATCATATGATTGAGCAACATCAGCTTAAGTATATAATGTCTTACGAGTACCTATTCATCCCTATTATGTCATCTTCTATTTGCAATTCTCCCAATATTCAGCTTGTTTCTACATTTTCTGAGCTGACTCAGACCCCATTTCAAGGGCAAACTAACGCCCTGTGTTGGTCAAGACAATTACACGGCGATTTTCAAGAAATTGTTAATAAGCTCGCCTTAGATGATGATATAACCGAAGTTTACATTGAAGATTTACAAGAACTTGAGCTGACATCACAAGGTGCGATCGCGCGTGATGTGATTATTGAGGACATGCAATTGCTGAGTCGGTACGGTGCACAGCCGAGTCTGAATTTAATTCGATGCTATGCGCGTGATGATGAATTTGATTTTATTGCGACGGATGTATATTCCTACCATGTTGATCGTTCACCCGTGGCAACCGATACCTTTTTATGTACCTATTTTGGAGCTGCGAGTGAGCTATTGCCCACTGATCAAGTGCAACAAAAAATCTTAATTCCAGAAATCCGTGAACAACTAAGCGCACTTTATGATGGCCCGGCGGCAGGTTTCGATGCGTTTTTAACGGAGTATTTTTTTGATTTACATTATCAACCTCAAGCACATGCACAGCCCGTCAACTTAGGTGTAGGTCATCTCTGGCGTCTTGCTGTAGATCATCCACAGCAGCAAGTTTTACCTTGTGTACACCGTGCTCCTATAGAAGACGGTCGTTATCGGTTGCTTTTGATTTGTTAAGGTCGATAAAAAACCGCGCTACTGCGGTTTTTTAATCTCATCCATGATGGATTAGACCACCAACTCAGACCAATCTCCAAAAGGATTAGGCCACGTTTTCCATGCATCTTGCCCTAAGGCCATCTCTTCATTACTGAGGAGACACTGATCTAATTTGGCGACGAGCTGTGCTTGATTCATTCGTATGCCAATTATGACAATTTCTTGTCGTGCATTGCCTGTTTCTGGATGCCAGTCTTGTTGAATGGCTTTAAGACTTAGTTCGTCCTCAGGCCATTGGTCGGAGGCTAACGCAGTCCACCAATAGCCTGCAACACTATGTCTGGCAATTGAGCCAGCTTGTGACCAGCTGCCTGCAAATTCAGGACACGCGGCTAACCAAAAGAAACCTTTGGAACGAATCACGCCTGGCCAGTCTTCTTGAATCAATTGATAAAAACGTTCTGGATGAAAAGGTCGACGTGCGCGGTATACAAAACTATGAATGCCATATTCTTGTGTCTCGGGCAACTGTTCACCACGTAATGTGCTCAGCCAACCCGGTGCTTGCGCGGCTTGATCAAAATCAAACAGTTGAGTATCTAAAATACGCGCTAAAGGCACTTGCCCAAAACTGGAAACTTCAATTTTTGCTGCTGGATTTAAAGCGTTTAAGATTGCGAAAAGTTCTTGACGCTGGTTATCATCAATCAAATCAATCTTATTTAAAATCATGATATTAAAAAATTCAATTTGATCAATCAATAAATCTACAACATTGCGATCATCCTCTTCACCCAAAGATTCTCCACGTGTAGATAAACTGTCATAAGACCGATAGTCTTTAAGGAAGTTAAAGGCATCAATTACGGTCACCATCGTGTCTAAACGGGCAAAGTCACTTAAGCTGTGTCCATCTTCATCGGCA
Source organism: Acinetobacter sp. CY17 (assembly GCF_059515825.1). Lineage (NCBI taxonomy): Bacteria > Pseudomonadati > Pseudomonadota > Gammaproteobacteria > Moraxellales > Moraxellaceae > Acinetobacter > Acinetobacter sp. CY17. The sequence continues at coordinate 53,661 of NZ_JCAKMX010000019.1, read as the reverse complement.
AAGCTAAAGGTTTCTGCCACCGGTAAGGGTTCTGAAATTCCTGTAGACTCAATCACCAATTGATCAAAACGCTGTTCTTGTGCCAAGCGTTTAATTTCCACCAGCAAATCTTCGCGTAAGGTGCAACAAATGCAACCGTTGCTCATCTCAACCAATGTCTCATCAGTCCGGGAAAGGCTAGCTCCCCCTTGACGCACCAAAGCGGCATCAATATTGACCTCCGACAGATCATTGACAATCACTGCGATTTTACGCCCTTCTCTGTTGTTTAAAATGTGATTGAGTAAGGTGGTTTTACCGGCACCTAAAAAGCCAGATAACACAGTCACAGGCAGTGGATGATGAGGCATATTGGTTCAGATCTCTTAACCCAAAAAAGTTTAATAATGTTATGTTATAACATATCAAAATAAAAGCGTACTTTGTTTGATTTATAGACAAATTATCCAAGTTTTCAAGACAATCGTCGTATGAAACACTGATTCAGTCTGTATAGCATGTTATAGGCTTACTGTCTTGCAAAACTTAAATCACAGCATGAACATCACGATCTTCTTGCTTGGGGCTAAAAGAAATTGGGGAATAACACGGCTGATGTCTACCATGTATGTTTCTTTGACAACATCTGGAAGCTACTAAAAGAATCAATATAGATCATGGTTGAATCAATGATTTTATTTTGTCCTTTCATATACTCACTGAAAAATGATCTATCTCTACGAAGAGATAGATCATAGAGGTATTAGTGGCGAATACAGATTTTGCCAAAATGCTGACCAGATTCTTGGTAACGGAAGGCTTTCGCCAAATCTTCAAGATTAAATACACAGTCGATGACAGGTTTCCATTCAAAGCTTTCTAGCGCCTGAATCATGTCTTGTTGATGGGTACGGCTGCCGACAATTAAACCTTTTAAGCTCAGTTGTTTCGCCATTAATTCAACCGTTGGAATCTCACCCGCATAGCCTGTTAAAATGCCAATTAAAGCAATATGACCGCCAATTTTACAGGCACGAATAGATTGCGCTAAAGTGCCAGGCCCACCTACTTCAACTACAATATCAGCGCCTTGGCCTTGGGTGAGTGCTAAAACTTGATCGCCCCAATTTGGAATTTCACGATAATTAATCACATGATCTGCGCCAAGCGCACGTAATTTTTCAGCTTTTTCTTCAGACGACGTAGTTGCAATAACTTTAGCCCCCAAAGATTTTGCCATTTGTAAGGCAAAAATTGACACACCACCTGTACCTAAGATCAATACTGTATCACCCGCTTGAAGTTGACCATCCACAACCAAAGCGCGCCAAGCCGTTAAGCCTGCGGTGGTTAAGGTGGCTGCCTCTTCATGGCTATAATTTTTAGGGGCATGCGTAAATGCAGTTGCAGGTGCATTGACCATGTTACGTGCATAACCATCTATCCCATCACCGGGTACAGTTTTAAAATCGGACAAAGTGGCAGGGCCGCTTTGCCAAGTCGGAAAGAAGCAGGACACCACATGATCCCCCACTGCAAATTCAGTCACGTCCGCACCAACGGCTGTAACCACCCCTGCACCGTCAGACATTAAAATACGTCCATCTTCAGTCGGGAAGTCGCCACGTGCAACCACCAAATCATGGAAATTTAATGAATTGGCATGAATTCTCACTTGGATTTCGCCGTTGTTTGGTGCAGAAATTTCAGGTAACGCAACGGCTTGTAGCTGATCAAAACCTGCAGGATGTTGAACAATAATCGCTTGCATAAAACTTATCTCTTGATGGGTAATATTTTTCTTGTCATAACGCTGATGGCTAGATATCGCCTGATCTTGAATGAAAGCTATTGTAAGCTGACAAGGATTTGACATTCTAGCAGCAGATGAGTGCTTGAAGATTTGACTGTAGTGTAGAAAACGATAACAACAAGCAGCTCATCCTAGTTATTTATCTTCTTGGCATATGCTTATGTATCATAAACCATGATGATAAGAGAGCAATCAAACTAATTTGATTCACCGAAGGAATAAAGCACGTAGTGGGTGCTAAAGATCTCAGGTTTATAAGACAGATGGGGTATATTTTTCTAGTGATAGGAGATGTGCTATGCCCTGCTGCTAATAAAATGCTTTTATGTATTGTAAGGCCATCAAAGCTGGGTGTGATATCGCCATCACTGACCATTCATGCTTTTTGGTTTATCACAATATCGTTTAGCACCTGCTCGATTTGGACAGTTATCAAAAGCAGCTTTACAATATTTTGTGCCCAATACTATGGAGCTATTTACGCTTGCCAGTGCTTTATGCGTGATTTTATTTATTAGTATTTGGGCATTGATTATGTGTTGTTATTTACGCTATTACAAAACGCAACCTCACTTGCATCAAGCATCTAAATTTAAAATGCCAAAGCATTGGTTATTTTGGCTTTTACCGACCTGCTCAAGCTAAAGCTTGACATAAGTCAGTCTAGTGTTTTGATCTATGCAACGAGGTGAATCAATGATTCACCTTTTTTAACAGATGAACAACACGATGTATCATTATGGTGCAATTAATTTTTGCTACTGTTGTTTTCAGTGCGGTCACACAAGGAATAACGGCTGCACAATGCTTCAATTACGATTATTTTATTCTGGAACTTAAAATCAAGGATGGCATCGTAATTGCATAATAAAAAATCGTTACAGGAGAGAAATCTTCAATGATTCGCCGAAGGTGCAACATCCCGGAAACTCTCAGGCAAAAGGACTGTAACGCATAATAAAAAATCTGGAGAGTGCATCAGCACACCGAAGGAGGAAGGGGCAATCCCGAAACTCTCAGGTCCAAGGACAGATGGGATATCACCTAAATTAGTGAGGACGATATGACCCATCATATTGCTATTATTGGTGCAGGGATCACGGGTGTGACCACTGCATATGAACTTGTCAAGCAAGGCTTTGATGTCACTGTTTTTGAAAAAAACCTCTACCCCGCAATGGAAACTTCCTTTGCCAACGGCGGTCAATTGTCTGCCTGTAATGCAGAGGTGTGGAATCAGAAATCCACCATCGCCAAAGGCTTAAAGTGGATGTCGCAAAAAGACGCGCCATTGCTGCTCAATCCTTCTTTTAATCTGCATAAATACACATGGTTAGTGTCATTTTTAAATAACATTAAACATTATGAAAACAATACCATTGCCACAGTACGCCTTGCCTTAGAGGCGCGTCAGCATATGTTTCGCATTGCTGATGAAGAAGGCTTTGATTTTAATTTAGAAAAAAAAGGGATTTTGCATTTTTATCATAATCAATATGAATTTGAGGTGGCTAAAAAAGTCAATCAGTTGCTGCAAAAAGGTGGCTTAGAGCGCCATGCAGTCACACCTGATGAAATTAAGGCCATTGAGCCCACCTTAACCGGTCAATATTACGCTGGTTTTTATACACCAGATGATGCGACGGGTGATATTCATAAATTTACCCGCGGCCTAGCCGCAGCATGTGAAAAATATGGGGTGAAGTTCTGTTTAGGAGCCAATGTGTTAAATATTAGCCCGCATCTTGATCGGGTTGATATTCTCTACAGCCAACAAGATGCCCAACAGCAACAGACATTTGATGGTGTGGTGATTTGTGGTGGTGTCAATAGTTACCATTTAGGCGAACAACTGGGCGACAAAATTCATATTTATCCAGTCAAAGGCTACTCGATTACGGTCAATTTACAAGATGAACAGAGTGTTAACAATGCGCCTTGGGTGAGTCTATTAGATGAAAGTGCCAAGATTGTGACCTCTCGTTTAGGTAAAGATCGCTTCCGTGTTGCTGGGACGGCAGAGTTTAATGGCTATAACAAGGATATCCGCCATGACCGTATTCAGCCTTTGGTCGATTGGGTCAATAAGAACTTCGATATTGCCACAGATAATGTGATCTCATGGGCGGGCTTACGTCCAATGATGCCGGACATGATGCCACGTGTACAACGCAGTTGCCAATCACGGGTCTTTTATAATACAGGCCATGGCCATCTGGGGTTTACCCTATCTGCTGCCACAGCAGTTTTGATACGCCATGAAATTCAAACTGTATTGGCTGCTGCTTAATCCGTATCTACGGAGGCTAAAATCATGTCAAATTTTGTCTCTGAATTACGGCAAAAAAATAAAAAACGCGGTTGGCAGTTATTTGCCCTCGTCTGTGTCTTACAACTGATCACGGTACTGGTTGCTTTAAGTATGCAATCCATCTAAGACCTGCCTACTGCAAAAAAATATATCACTCACGGCGCAGCGATTTAGATCGTCGTGTGTATAAAAAATAGGATAGACAACATGAAATTATTTACTGAACACGGTCACTTAGCGATTGCCAAAGAACTTTACGACTTTATTGAAAACGAAGCTTTAATCGGCACTGGGATTGACAGTCAAACCTATTGGCAAAATTTTGAAACAATTGCCCTGGAATTTACCCAAAAGAATAAAGATCTGTTGGCCAAACGCGATGCGCTACAAAGTCAAATTGATACATGGCATCGCAACAATACTTTCGAATTAAATGCTTATAAAGCTTTCTTAACAGACATTGGCTATTTACTGCCAGAGGTTGAGGACTTCCAAGTCACGACCACCAATGTAGATGAAGAGATCGCTACGCTTGCCGGTCCACAGCTGGTTGTTCCTGTACGTAACGCGCGTTATAGCTTAAATGCCGCCAATGCACGTTGGGGGTCACTTTATGATGCACTCTATGGCACAGACATGATTGCAGAAACGGATGGCTGTGAAAAAACTGCACGCTATAATCCGCTACGTGGTGAAAAGGTCATTGCTTTTGCCAAAGATTTCTTAGATCAGACCTTCCCACTACAAAATGCGAGTTATCATCAAGCTACACAATGGTCAATCCAAAATGGCGCCCTATCGATAACCTTACAAGATGGCACAACCACAGGCTTAAAAGATCCAAGTCAATGTGTAGGATTAAACGGTGACTCAAATGCACCATCTGAAATTATTTTCAAGAATAATGGCTTACATATCATCGTTCAATTTGATGACCAACATCCTATTGGTCAGCAAGACCTAGCTGGTATTAAAGATATTTTAGTTGAAGCAGCTGTCACTACCATTCAGGATTTAGAAGATTCTGTGTCTGCGGTAGATGCTGAGGATAAAGTTGAAGCTTACCGTAACTGGTTGGGTCTCATGCGCGGTACTTTACAAGAGACACTGGAAAAAAATGGTAAAACCATTACACGCCAGCTCAATCAAGATCATAGCTATCAAGATTTATCCGGCACTCAGCACGTATTAAAAGGACGTTCATTGATGCTGCTACGTAATGTTGGACACCTGATGACCAATCCCGCGATTTTAATTAACGGTGAGGAAATCTTTGAAGGCATTATGGATGCATTGATTACACCTTTACTCAGTTTAACGGATCTACGTGGTGAAAACCCTTTCACCAACTCGCGTACGGGTTCGATGTATATTGTGAAGCCCAAAATGCACGGCCCAGAAGAAGTGGCCTTTACGGTGGCGTTGTTTGGTCGGGTTGAACAAGCACTCAATCTTCCTGCAAAAACACTGAAAATTGGTATTATGGATGAAGAGCGTCGCACCTCGGTTAACTTAAAAAATTGTATTGCTGAAGCCAAAGATCGCGTGATTTTTATCAATACTGGTTTTATGGACCGTACTGGGGATGAAATTCATACTCTCATGCATGCAGGTGCATTTTTACCTAAAGCACAAATTAAAAACCAAGCATGGTTTGATGCCTATGAAAATCGCAATGTCATGATTGGCTTACAAGTAGGTCTACAAGGTAAAGCCCAAATTGGTAAAGGCATGTGGGCCAAAACCGATTTGCTTAAAGCCATGTATGACTCTAAAGCTGAACATCCACACGCTGGTGCAAGTTGTGCTTGGGTGCCCTCACCAACAGGTGCTGTGTTGCATGCGCTACATTATCATCAAGTGAATGTAAGCCAACGCCAGCAACAACTCAAATATGAGCCTATGCTTAGCTTAGATGACTTACTTAGCCCTGCACTGGCCCTAGATTATAATTGGAGTGCTGAAGAAAAACGCCGTGAAATTGAAAACAACTGCCAAGGGATTCTAGGTTATGTAGTGCGTTGGGTGGATTTAGGTGTTGGATGCTCGAAAGTACCTGATATTGATGATGTTGGTTTGATGGAGGATCGTGCCACTTTACGTATTTCATCACAGCATCTTGCCAATTGGCTCTGTCACGGCGTAGTTACACAAGCCGAAGTTACAGCAGCTTTACAACGGATGGCGAAAATTGTTGATCAACAAAATGCCGATGATCCTGAGTATCGTGCGATGTCAGATGATTTTGAACACAGCATCGCATTTCAGGCAGCGTCGGATCTAATTTTTAAAGGTCAATTGCAACCTTCTGGTTACACCGAGCCACTTTTACATGAAGCACGTTTAAAAGTGAAAAAACACGCGTAAGGTTTAGTCATAAAAGAAAGCCTCAATTCGTTGAGGCTTTTTTATTTGTGGTTTTTTACTGTGCTGTATAGCCACCATCCATGACTACTGCTTGACCGGTGATCCCACCTGCTTTATCGCTAGCCAAAAAAATGGCATAGTCGGCAATCTCTGCCACACTAAGTAAGCGTTTTTGTGGCACCATGGCCAAAATGACATCTTCTAAAGCACTGCTTTCACTCACTTGGCGCGTTTTGGCTAAATCCGTAATTTGTCCACGTACCAATGGCGTATCTACATAGCCTGGGCATAAAGCATTAACGGTAATGCCCTCGCGTGCACATTCGAGTGCGGCCACTTTGGTCAGTCCAATGACGCCATGTTTCGCGCTGTTATAGCCAGCTTTTCCCGCAAAGCCAATCAGTCCATTGATCGAAGCCATATTAATAATACGGCCAAATTTTTGACGTTTCATGATGGGTAAGGCATGTTTAATCCCAATAAATGAACCCACTAACATCACATTGATAAGTTTTTGAAAGGTTTCTGTAGGGAAGTCTTCAATCGCAGCCACATGCTGAAAGCCGGCATTATTAATTAAAATGTCCAGACGGCCGAAATGACGCTCAGTGAGTTGAATCGCAGCTTGATAGTCGGTCTCATTGCTGACATCGCAAGGTGCAGATAAGACATCAAAGCCTTGTTGTTGTAGGATTTGGCTTGCCTGTTGGCATTTTTCTTGATTTAAATCGGAAATCACGACTTTGGCACCGGCTTGCGCAAATTTCTGCGCAATTTCTAAACCAATACCACTAGCAGAACCGCTAATAAATGCAACTTTGTCTTGTAATAAGTGTTCCATACTCATTCTCTTTATTTAAATAATACCAAACCATGTAAATGCAGCAATCGCGACAAATACAGCCAGTGTTTTAATGATAGTAATCGCAAAAATATCTTTATAAGATTGCTTATGTGTGAGTCCTGTGACTGCAAGTAAAGTAATCACAGCACCATTATGCGGTAAAGTGTCCATCCCTCCAGATGCCATCGCCACGATACGATGCATTACTTCAGGGGGAATGCCCATAGCCGTAATAGCCGTATTATATTTATCTGCCATAGCGCTTAAAGCAATACTCATCCCCCCAGATGCAGAGCCTGTAACACCTGCTAATACAGTCGTAGTCACAGCTCCATTCACGAGTGGATTTGTAAAGGTATTACCTAAGGCCTGACTGATAATAATAAATCCAGGTAAAGCTGCAATAATTGCTCCGAAGCCATATTCAGAAGCCGTATTCATTACTGCTAATAGCGCACCTGAGATACTGGTATTTACGCCTTCCTTAAAGGTGTCATATACACGGCGGAAATCAAATAATACTGCACTGATGATCCCAACAATTAAAGCTAAGCCTACTGCCCAAATAGCAGCACTTTTGGCAACATCGACACTATAGTTCATTAGACCTAAAGCACTAAAATCAAAGCCATTTGGATACCAATCTTGAATTGCTCCAGAGAGATATTTATTCATTACAGCCACTAAAATAAGAGGAACAAAAGCTAAGCATTGGCGTAAGACGGTTCCATTTTCTTTAGAACTTATCGTATTTAACTGCTGTAATTCTGTATCATTTAAGCCAAGACCATCGCTATATCCTTGTCCTTTTTTAGCGGCTACACGGCGACGCCATTCTAAATAACTGAGTCCCATACCCAGTACAAAAATAGCACCTAAAATCCCAAGTATCGGAGCAGCATAAATATTTGTGCCAAAGAACGTCGTTGGAATTACATTTTGGATTTGTGGAGTACCAGGTAAGGCATCCATAGTAAAGGTAAATGCACCTAAAGCAATCGTACCAGGCAATAAACGTTTTGGAATATTGGCTTGTTTAAATAGTTGATTAGCAAAAGGATAAACTGCAAAAACCACTACAAATAAACTGACACCGCTATAGGTTAAAATTGCACCTAAAAGTACAACAGTCAGCATGGCATTCTTAGAACCAATTAAATTGACGATTGTTTTTGCAATCGAAGCTGCAATGCCTGACATCTCAACCACCTTGCCAAAAATTGCACCGAGTAAAAAGACTAAAAAGTAATCTTTGATAAACCCCACCATCTTGGGCATAAATACCCCTGAATAAAATGGTAAGACGTTGGCTGGATTAATCAGCAATACCGCTAATAAGGCACAAATAGGTGCCATTAAAATTACGGAAAATCCACGATAGGCGGTATACATTAACAGCCCTAACGAAAGTAAAATAATGCCTAAATCCCACATAACTGTATGTTGTCCTTATCTTATTCATCCTGAAAACTGCTGATCTCGAGCGGTAAAGTTCCATTTACAGCCTGGTGAATAGTGCAAGATCATGCAGCAGTTGGGCTTACTATAAGTCAGATTGATCAAGAGATTATTTGAAAATAGTGCTTGGCTAAGCAGGAAAACTCATGAATACTCAAGTGGTAGTTGATGAGTAGAAGTGGATGTTGAGCATAAATAAAATGCTAAAAGAGAGCGTATGACCTTTAAACAATTAAAAGCTTTTTTAGTTTTGGCACGTACTTTAAATTATGCTAATGCAGCGAATGAACTATGTCTTAGCCAATCGGCATTAAGTTTAAGTATTAAGACTTTAGAAGACGAGTTAGGTGGGAAGTTATTTAAACGTACAACGCGCCGTGTAGAAATGACTGCGGAAGGTCAGTCTTTAATTCCTTATGCTAAGAAATTATTGGCGCATTGGGAAGAGATGGAAAAGGATGTTAAACAACGATTTAAACTTAATCGTGGTACCTTAAACGTTGCATCTATGAGCTTTGTGACTCACTCTATGTTGCCTGCGGTAATTGATCGATTTTCCAAATTACATCCCAATATTAATTTTTCCATTCATGATATTACGCATGAAAAAATTATAGAAAAGGTACAAGAAGGTATTTTTGAAATTGGTATCTGTTTTCGGCCTGAGGCATATCATCAGTTGACCTTTCATCCATTATTTGACGAAGGTTTTATTGCTGTTGTACCCAAAAAGCATCCTTTAAGTCAGTGCTCATCGGTTGCCTGGCAAGACTTATGCAAAGAGCCTTTTGTTACTTTGCAACACCCTTCTATCGTACGCCAAATTATTGAAAATCAATGCCAAGTGCATGAAATTAAATTAAATGTGAAAGTTGAATGCCACCATATTAACTCTCTGTCTCATTTTACTTCTTATGGTTTAGGAGTCAGTGCTATTCCTCGACATTTTCAAAACTTTATAGACCTAGAACATAATTGTTTAATTGAAATCGCAGATCATGGTCCATTATTCCCTGTAGGAATTATCTATAAAACATCCCAAGATTTGTCTCATATTTCTGCTCATTTTGTAGAGACACTTCTTGCTCAAGATTTTTCTAAAAAAATTTATTAAGATTATGATTTTTATTCGGTTTGTTAAAGTTTTTGGATAAAAATTATTTTCGGAATGACGCTGTTGATGGGTTATTCCGTACCTCAGCATATAAAAATAAAATAACCCCTTTTATATACACAGATCACACTTGTGAACCAGATAACCCTCACTTTATGTTGAAATCCATTTTATGAAATTATCATCATTAGCACACATAATTTGTGACAAAACATAGGTCCTCTCTGATATGCCACGATGTCTATGTGCTCTTGAATATTTAACTAGGTCATTCCAAAAAATCAAAGCTTAGCTTTTAAAAAGCTAAATTTCTTGCCTTAGCAATTCGGATTACTTTAAGAAGGTACTTAAATGGAGAATCAATATGTTAGAGCAAGAAAAAATAGCATTTCAACGTGATGGCGTTGTGGTGATTCGAGGCTTATTTAAGGGTTGGTTAGCATTACTTGAACAAGGGGTTCAACAAAATGAGACGCAACCTGGACCGTGGTTTAAAGATTATTCCCCTGAAAAAACACAAGGAAAATTTTGGGCAGACTATTGTAATTGGCAGAGAATTCAACCCTTTAAAGATTTTATTGAGCAAAGTCCTGCGGCCTATATTGCCAAAACCATCATGGGGGCCAAACACGTCAGAATTTTTCATGAACATGTTCTGGTTAAAGCTGCTGGCTCGAATAAAGCTACGCCTTGGCATCATGATGCACCTTATTATCCGGTAGATGCACAACAAACCCTAAGTCTTTGGATTCCACTTGATCCCGTAGAACGAGAGTCGACCATTGAGTTTATTGCGGGATCTCATCAATGGGGGCAACACTTTCGTCCGCAGAGTTTTAATGGTGAATATTATGATCATGGTGCAGCGAAAGAGGTGATTTTACCTGATATTGACGCACAACGTGATGCCTATGATATTGTGGGTTGGGCTTTGGAGCCTGGTGATGCAATTGCTTTTGATTATCTGACTGTACATGGTGCACCGGGTAATTTGTCTAATACGCATGCGCGCCGTGCGGTATCTTTTCGTTGGCTAGGTGATCATGCAGTTTATGTAGATCGGGGCGGAAAAACATCGCCTCAATATCCGCATTTAATCGGGGTACTTCGCACAGGTGATGCATTACCCGAAGATGAATTTCCGATTATGTCTGAATAAAAGAAAAAGTAAATGAGAAAGATCAATAGCTCAGTATTGATCTTTTTCTTTTGGGTCACTTCAGTTTTTTTGATCTAACACTTCTGCTTATATGATTTTCGCATTGTGTGTGTACGTTCTATAGTCAATTTATCCAAATCAATAACAGTGTTATGGCAACAGACACGGGAAAGACGTATGAAATTAGATCAAATCAAGGTAGATACCGTGGTCGTCGGTGCAGGTCAAGCTGGTGTAGCCATGAGTGAGCATCTGACACGCTTAGGTATTGGTCATGTTGTACTTGAAAAGCACCGTATTGCTGAAGCATGGCGTACACGGCGCTGGGATTCACTGGTCGCCAATGGCCCTTGTTGGCATGACTGCTTCCCCAATTTAGCCTTTGATGCGGATCCAGATAGTTTTGTCCATCATGATCAGGTGGCTGATTATTTCCAACAATATGCGGAAAAATTTCAACTGCCGATTTATACAGGTGTTACCGTTTATCAAGTCTATAAATCTGAAGGAGCGTTAGGTTTTACCATAGAAAGCTCCGAAGGTACGCTTTTTGCTCAGCATGTTGTGTCAGCCACAGGGGCTTTTCAGACAGCAGTGATTCCAAGTATTGCTCCTGCTCTGCCCGATTTTTACCAAATTCATTCTGACCAATATAAAAATCCGCAACAACTGCCTGAAGGTGCAGTACTGGTGATTGGCTCGGGCTCATCTGGTGTACAAATTGCCGATGAAATTAATCGCTCAGGTAAAAAAGTATATCTCTCCGTGGGACAGCATGAGCGTCCTCCACGTAGCTACCGTAATCGTGATAATGTGTGGTGGCTTGGCGTATTGGGCGGTTGGGATTTTATGCGTAAAGACACTGGCCCCTTAAAAGGTTTGGCTGTCAGTGGTGCACATGGCGGGATCAATATTGATTTTCGTCACTTGGCTCAGCAAGGTATTACCTTATTGGGGATGACGGACCGTTTTGATCAGCATAATGTGTACTTTAAAGCTGATTTAGCTGACAACTTAAAACACGGCGATGCTGCTCTGATGGCATTTTATGATCAAGCCGATGCTTATGTCAGTAAAAATGGGCTGGACCTGCCAGAGGAGCCGAACGCACGTCAGCAATTACCTGATCCTGATTGTGTCACTAATCCACTACTCAGTTTAGATCTTAAGGCTGCAGGGATTACAAGTGTGATTTGGGCATCAGGTTTTCGTTATGACTTTAGCTGGTTACAAGTCAATGCCTTTGATGAAAACCAACAACCACAACATACCCGTGGCATATCTTCTGAGCGTGGTGTGTATTTCCTAGGCTTACCGTATTTAACAGGACGCGGTTCAAGCTTTATCTGGGGGGTATGGCACGATGCAAAACACATTGCAGAACATATTGATATCCAAAATAAATATCATCAATACAAAATCTCTGAAGACACCTCTGAATGTGCGTAATGTTCCATGTTTCAGCCCATCTTGCTCTGGGCTGATTTTTTTTAATTTGGAGTCACTATGAATACCATGCTAACCACCCCGATGACCACCAAAGCCGCTTGGCTCGGTCAGGTGCTTGCGACACAGTACGACTGGATTTATCATTTCACTGGGCATGAGTTAATGGTACTTGATTCAGCCCTTATGCAAATACACCATAAAAATTTACATGCCCCTCACTTTAATCGATCAGATGTGCTCATTGATGATGCCATGTTCTTAGATCGAATCGACAACATTCGTGAAGAACTTGAAAACGGTTATGGTTTTATCGTGATTCGAGGACTAGATGCGCAGCATTATACTGAAGCAGAGTTGGCCAACGTCTACTATATTTTGAGCCTATACTTAGGTGAACCTGTCACTCAAAATGCCCGTGGTGACTTAATTGGTTATGTAGAAAACGTCGGAGATTTGAACAATAAAATGACCCGTGTCTACGAAACCAATGCCAATCTGCCCTATCATGCCGACTTAAGCGATGTGGTTGGCTTACTTTCTGTGCGTAAAGCCAAACAGGGTGGCTTAAGCAGTTTAGTCAGTTCTGCGAGTGTCTATAACTATATTTTAAAGCATTATCCTCAATACCTCGCTTATTATTACCATCCGGCATGGTATGACCACTTAGGTGAGCTTGAACCCTCATTAACCCCAATTTTTAGCTATTTTGATGGGAAACTATCTTGTCGTTACTTACGTTACTATATTGAACTGGGGCATCAACGGAAAAATATCCCGCTGTCTCGCGTGCAACGCGATGCCTTGGATATTTTTGATCAGGTCAGTCAACTGCCTGAGCTTAAATTAGATATGATGTTAGAGCCGGGCGATCTACAATTTTGTAATAATTATGCTGTGATGCACTCACGTTCAGCCTTCGAAGATTTTGATGATATTCATCAACGTCGTAAATTGTTAAGAGTCTGGTTAAAAATGCCCAATGCACGGCGTCTCGCTGAAGATTTTCCTGGTCGAAATGGCATTCCAAAAGGGCTGGGTCAAGTGGCTTAAATAAAGCGATAAAAAAGGGGCTTATCGCCCCTTTTTTGAATTAAAAATGATAATACAATTGTAAGTTGAGTAGCTCATGGCTTTGAGTGTCACTCCCTTGTGCATACGCATCGCTCGGCCCGCCAATGAGGAAGTCATTTTTGCCTATAATATATTCAGCCACCAAGCTTATATCTTTATAGTATGTTGCCACACCAATTAAATGACGTGATGAATCTCGGTAACCGCTTTCTGATTTATCATACAGACTATACATGGCATACGGGCTCACCTTGGTCAATGGGCCAACGTCTTTAAAGCTATAGCTGACATCGGCAGTATAAAACGTCCCCTTATTGGCCACCATAAAGTTATCATCAAATGAACCCATTAATGAGGCTTTTGAATGACGCGGATCTTGATTATTCACATCATTTTGGCCCACCGTTAAAGCAAAGGTCCAATCTTGGTAAGCAAGATGACCAAAGAGTGCCCAAGCTTTGCGCTCGCCTTCTCGATTAAAACTTTTATTGTCTATCTCTGAGTACCAATAGGATGCACCAAGGGAGCTGGTCATACTTGGCGGAAGCCCTGGTAAGGTCTGGGTAAATCGGGCAATCCACATATTTTTCTCATCTAAATGGCTTATATTGGGATCTTCTGGTTTAACAAAATTCGTGGTATATCGACTTGCATCATCAGCGTAAGGGCCACTATATGCGCCACCATCACCACTAAAATAACCCAGTTCTAAATTTGAGCCCTGATCAAAGGTGGCCTGATATTTAAGACCTACATTATGTACATCTTCTAGACCAATTTGGGTAATAATGCCGCCATAATAGTTACTTTCCCAAAAACGCCCAGGACCAAAAGGGACAGCTTGTAACCCTGCTTGAACCACGTGCTGATCATTGAGCTTGTAGCCGATGTAACCATCGACTAAGGTTGAAAAATCGCAGAGCTTATCAAATTGATAGCAGCGGTATTCTGCATAGCCAAACCATGTAGGTGATTGATACTCAAGGTTAATACGTGCAGTATCAAAGCTGAGTTTATGGTCATTGTCTGTCCAGCTTTTGTCTTGATATTTTGCCCGTAAAAAGCCTGAAACAGAGAGTTCTCCCTGTGCGGAGTTTGCATCGCCAATCTTGAGTGGTCCTGCCAAGCTAGGCAGGCTGAAGCAGCTCATTAAAACGCAACACAGGGATGCTTTGAAGAATCTTTGCATAGTTATGGTCTTATATGGTGTGAGTATTATTGCGGCATATATTGGGCAATTTCTTCTTCAGAGGGTGCCTGCAGATGATATTTGGCTAAGAGCTTGTCATATTCGCCGGATTGCTTCATTGCATTTAAGCCATCTTGAACCTTTGCTAACATCGCCTGATCGCCTTTAGGAATAGCAATGCCACCGAGTACGGGGAAGAAATCTTCAGTTGAACTGATCACGACACGGTCTTTGAGTTTATCGACGGTACTTTTTGCCACACTGGCATCGTCGTAATGGGCATCGACGGCTTTGGCCAATAACGCCTGTACAGCTTCAGGTGAGGTGTCAAACTCACGGATGGTAATTGGCGCTTTGCCCTTTGCGACACAAGAATCTTGTGACATAGTTCTGAGTTGTTCAGGGAACATTGAGCCTTTTTGCGAAGAAATGGTTTTACCGCATAAATCATCGCGGGTTTTAGGTTGGTAATTTGAGTTTTTTAGAGCAACGAGCGCTTCTGTGGTCATGTAATACGGCACCATATCCACTTTATTGAGACGTTCTTTGGTGATGTATAACGCTGACATCACCAAATCAAATTTTTTGGCTTCTAAGCCAGTAATGAGATTAGAAAAACGGCTATCAATAAAATTTACATCGGCATTGGAATGGGCAAAAATTTGTCTAGCGACATCAATATCAAAACCTACAGGTTGATCATTTTCTATGTATTCAAATGGCGGAAAAGTCATGTCACTGCCAATGTTATAAACTTGGGTGTTTGGTGTCTGTTCTGGCGGTGTTTGTTGGCTACACGCCGTGATGAAACTTAAACCTAGTGCCCCAATCAAAGGAATAACTTTAAACATTGTTTAACTCGCTTATTTTTAAGGTTTTAAATCATTTATACGCGAGTTGTTGCGCAAAAGTAATTTTGAATTTCTTAGCCAATACTCCAAAAAATACGATGCAAAGATTGCGACTGAACTGCTTAGACTAAAGAAAATCCTAAATGAGAAAAGCAATGAAGACAGAGGCAGAGATCCGAGTTGATTTGGCTGTAGCACTACGTTTAGTGGCAAAACTAGGTCTACATGAGGCAGTGGCCAATCATTTTAGTGCTGCGGTATCCGACGACGGTCGACACTTTTTACTAAATCCCAAGTGGAAACATTTTTCTAAAATTAAAGCCAGTGATTTAATATTATTAGATGCGAATGATGAGCAAAGCTTTGATCACAGTAAAATTGATGCCACGGCTTGGGCCATTCATGGCCAGATTCACAAACTCCGTCCTGAGCTGAAAGTGATTATGCATTTGCACCCTATTTATGCGACAACGCTGTCTTGTTTGCAATCACCGGTGTTAATTCCACTTGAGCAAAATAGTGCACGCTATTTTAACCGTGTGGCATATGACTTGGCTTACGCTGGTATGGCAGACCACATCGCTGAAGGGCAACGTTTAGCCATGTGTTTAGGGCAACATCAACGCTTAATGATGGGCAATCATGGGGTATTAATTGCCTCACATGAGATTGGCATTGCCTTTGATGATATGTATACCTTTGAGCGAGCCTGTCAAATTGTGGTAAATGCCTACGCCACAGGTCAAGCTTTGAATATTTTGAGTGATGACGTGGCAGAAAAAACCGCGCAAGATTGGCAAGGGATTGAAGATTTTAGCTTGGCACATTTTAATGAAATGAAAGCCATCATGATTGCAGAAGATCCGAGCGTATTGGATTAAATACGCAGCCTAAAAAAAGAGAGCTCTTAGGCTCTCTTTTTTGATTAGGCCATTTCTAGGCCAGCCTGCTGGACAAAGAATGAGGCGCCTTTAGGCTTTTGTGGCATTTGGAGCTGATTTGGGCTCATTCTAACCTGTCCACTTTCTTGGCCATACACCAACTGACCTTGATGTAGGCTAGGCAATGGATTGTCTGATAGAGGTACCGCATCTTCTGCTGCATAAACGCTAATAAACAAATAGCGTGGCAATTCGGTTCGATTGGCACCCGAGGCATGCAATAATCGTGTATGCATAAAACATACGGCGCCTGCTTTTCCTGTGCATGAAACATAGTTTTGGCAAGTACCTTCAATTTCGTCAGTAACTTTGCCCGTAAATCGACCATCTTGCCAGTGGCTATATAATTCTCCGCGGTGGCTACCTGAAATCACCTGTAAGGGACCATTCTCTGCCGTGACTTCCCCGACCATCAGCAATGCAGTAATCATGTCATCATTGGTGTGTGGGGTAAAAGGGAAATCTTGATGCCATTTTACAGTGGTTGCGGTATGCGGAAGTTTGGCATTGACTTTACTATGATGAAAACGCGTACCGCTGCCCCCAATGAGCTGTCCCGCCATTTTGGTCATCGCCGATTGCATCGCAATTTGATAATAGGCATCAGAAATTTCGGTCGGTGAGCTGACGCGTCTTAAGGCAGGATGATCGCGACGATGATCCACAGGGTCGACATCAAAGCGTGCCCGCTGATCTATCGTTTCACCATAGGCGGCCTCAAACTCACGACTTTCTTCAATCCATATTTCTAACTGGTCACGAAGGCCTTTCAGCTCTTGTTCAGTTAAGACATCTTCAACCACTAAATATCCATCGCGATGGAATTGTTCAATCTGTTGTGGATGTAGCATATTCCTATTCCTTATTACTGAGGATTCATCACAGCAGCAATATCAGCATCTGTGGGTGCTTTTAAGCCATAGCTGGCCAAAATTTTCTCAAACTCACCTGAGGCTTTGAGCTTGGCAATTCCCTCTTCAACCAAGGCGTAGGTGGCTTTATCCCCTTTACGAATACCAATGCCACCGACTGTGGGGAAGAATGCTTCGGTCGAGGTCACTTTGACTTTGCCTTGTAGGTTTTGTTCAGCCGCCTTCATCACCGCTGCATCGTCGTATTGAATATCTACGGCATGAGCAAGCAGGGCTTGTGTAGTTTGTGGTGAAGTCTCAAATTCACGCACGGTAATCGCAGCCAACCCTTTTGCTTCACAGCGTTGTTTAGAGATTTCATATACTTGGCTTGAGAAGGCGGTGCCTTTCATGGCACCCACTGTTTTGCCACATAAATCATTGGGCCCTTGTGGGTTAAGGGGTGAATCCTGACGCACCAATAAAGAGATATCGGTTTTGTAATACGGAATCATGTCAATTTGCTGTAAACGCTCTTGGGTGATGTACATCGAAGAAAATAAAATATCGAATTTTTCGCCTTTTAGGCCTGGAATAAGATTGGCCCAGCGCGTATCGACCCAATTGGTTTTTGACCCTTGTACGGTTGCAATTTTTTCCATAATTTCCACGCTTACGCCACTTGGTGTGCCATCTTTTAAAAATTCATAAGGTGGAAAGGTGAGATCTGAACCGACCGCAAGCACTTTATGGTTTGAGTCTGCCGCTGGTTGCTTCGATTGGCCACATGCAGTGAGGAAAAAGCTACTACATAAAGTTGTGATCATTAGAGATTTATAGTTCATTGTTCTTACTCGCTAGAGTTTTTATGATGTTTTTAATATAAGTGTTTGAAGACTTAAATCCGATTCGTATTTTTCTAAGCGCCTGTTTATAAAAACTATTGATCTTGCGCAATAAAGCGTTGAAAGCGTTCATGTTGGGTACGCATCAATACATCTGGACTATCGTTTAACACCACATGTCCACCTTCCATAAACATCACCCGATCAGATACTTGAAAAGCAAAGCGCATTTCATGGGTCACAATAATCATGGTCAAGCCTTCAGCCGCTAATGCTTCAATCACTTTCAAGACTTCATTGACCAATTCTGGATCGAGTGCAGATGTAGGCTCATCAAACAAAATGATAGAGGGTTGCATCGCCAACGCACGAGCAATTGCGACACGCTGTTGTTGGCCACCAGAAAGTTGATGTGGGTATTTATGGGCATGTTGCTTCATACCGACTTTGTCAAGCATGGCTAAAGCGGTCATTTTGTTGTCTAAAACAGTTCCCATATGGTGATACATCGGCGCCAGCATGACATTTTGTAAAATGGTTTTATGTGGGAATAAATTAAAGCTTTGAAATACCATTCCAACATGGACAATATTTTTTTTGTATTCAGGTGAATTTTCAGTTAAGTGCTGATCTTTTAAAAAGGGTTGGCCCAGTAAATTTACTGTGCCTTGATTGAGTGATTCCAGACCATTGAGTGTACGAATCAAGGTGGTTTTTCCTGAACCAGATGGACCGATAATGGAGATCACCTCCCCCCATTTGACTTGCAGGTTAATCCCTTTTAGTACTTCATGCTGCCCATAAGATTTATGAATGTTTAACGCTTCTAAAGCATAATCACCTTGCTTTACATGTTGTACGTCTTGACGAGCACGGATAGAGGCCAGCGGAAGCTGATTCAGTGGATCTTGTTCGCTGAGCATGCCAGGTTTGCGTTGGCTAATATCAATTTTGCGTTCAAAATACTGAATTAACCAGCCAAACACAGTCACAATTAAGACATAATAAAATGCAACCGCCAACATGGTTTCCATCACTAAAAAGTTTTGGGTGTAAAGACGCTGACCTACCAACAAAATTTCAGTTAAAGAGATGACTGAGACCAAAGACGTGAGTTTTACGATGGATACATATTCGTTACCCAGCGCTGGTAATGCCACACGAAAGGCTTGAGGAATGACAATCAGGCGTTGAATACCTGCGTATTTAAGTCCTAAGGCTTTACCTGCTTCGATTTGGCCTTTATGGATGGCCGTTAACCCACCCCGATGAATTTCAGCAATATAGGCAGCTTCACTTAAGGTCATGGCAATCAGACCTGCTAAAAATGGTGATGCCAGTACAACGCTCGATGCCGGGAAAATTTGCGGTAAGTTATACACAAAGACCAAGAGCACCAGCAGCGGCAAACTGCGGAAAAACCAAATATATAAGTCACTCGACCAAGCTAAAGGTTTATAACGTGATTGTTTGGCAAAAACTAAAATGAAACCTAGCACAATACCTAGCAGCCACACTAAGACACTCAGCTGAATGACGGTCCAAGTGGCACTCCAAAAACTTTGATGTGAGAATAAACTTAAGGTATATGCCCAGTTAAAATCCATTCCAATCCCCCGCCTATTCAATGTTTGATTTATTCTGTTATAGCGGAAATTTAAGCGGGAAGTAATTTGGAAAAATTGAGTTATTAATACAGCTTTAATTAAGCAATCAAAAAGGCTGAAGTGATAAGCATATAGCGATAAAAGCGCACACATACAGGTGCACTTTTATTTTTAAATAATTGATTAAATTTAGATTAAGCTCTGAATAATTTTCTCTAAAAATGTGTCACATTGCTGTAATTGCTCAATTGCCACGTATTCATTGGGTTTATGTGCAACGGCAATATCGCCTGGCCCACATACCACCACTGGACAATCTAAGGCATCTTGAAATAGCCCCCCTTCAGTACCAAAGGAAATATTTTGTGTGCGGGTATTGCAAGGCAATAAATCTTGTATAAATGAAACGGCTTGTACTGTTGGGGATGTTTTAAGCCCAGGATATTGATTGATTTCTTCAAGTTGAATCTTGTGGCGGAATTCTTCTTGAAGACAACTTAAAATTTTTTCTTGAATGCTATGGCTTTGATCTTCAGCCAAATGTCGAAGTTCGTAATCGACTACACATAGATTTGGGACAATATTTAAAGCTGTACCCCCTGAAATTTTCCCCACATGTAAAGTACTGTAGGCAATGTCGTAGCCTACATCTTGATGGCCATGCTGTTGTAGATCAGTTTGTACAGTTTGAATCGCATGAATGAGAGCACTAGCGACATGGATGGCATTTAAATAATTGGGCGCTAAAGCCGAATGCCCTTCTTGACCACAACACTTGGCACGAAATACAGTTTTCCCCTTATGGGCGAGTGCCAATTGCATCATGGTGGGTTCGCCAATGACGCAGATCAGTGGGGGTTTAAGCTGCTGTTTCAGTTGATCTAAAATACCACGTACCCCAATACAGCCAATTTCTTCATCATAAGAGATACATAAATGTAATGGGCGCTGTAGCTTGAGTTGACTGGCTTTTAATAATGCAAGCACGGCGCAGGCCAGAAAGCCTTTCATATCCGCCGTGCCACGTCCATAGATATTGCCCTGTTTCACCGTGGCTTGGAACGCTGGTGTATCCCAATTTTGTCCATCGATGGGTACCACATCGGAGTGACCTGACAGCAAAATACCGGCTTGATCTAAAGGGCCAACACTGGCCAACAAATTGGCTTTATTTTTTTCTGCATTAAAATCAAGATGGACGTCAATCTCGGCAGCTTCAAACACATCACGCAAATAAAAAATTAAGTTTAAATTACTTTTATAGGATGTGGTGTCAAAAGAAATCAGTTGTTTGAGAACTGTAAGATGATTGAATTGCTGCAATTAATCTACCTCGACCAGTGATGGCTTGGTTTTCATATGCGCATCAAAGAAATGTGCATCTGCCATGCCAGGAATATATTGATTGGACAAGAAAGCGCGGCAACGGCTGATAAACGCTTGCGACACCGTATTTAAATGTGCATTTTTTGCTGTCGCCAAGCCAATTTGCATTGGACGATGTTCTCCTGCCAAGCGAATACGGACCAAACGTTTCCCATCTAAGGCATAATTGTTTTTAGGACGCACGTTTAAAATGGTATAGCCTAAATTATTTGCCACCATCGCCCGTACCACATCCACATGTTTAGACGAGTGCTCAACTTTGGGACTGAGTTTATGCTGCCGAAATAGCGAAATAAAATAATCACTACTGTAAGGCATATCTAATAACACCATGGGATAGTCAGCCAATTCTTGCAAAGTGACCGCTGAGTTTTTTGCTAAAGGATGTGCTTCACTGACCAAAACATGTGGGGGCAATACAGCTAAAGATTCAAAATTCACCACATCATGATCAATGTTCAAATCATAAGTCAGCACGACATCCAGTTCATTTCTGACCAAACGATGAAGCAATACCTGCTGATCATCCTCACATAAAGCGAGATCAACTTTTTTATATAAGTTAGTAAAGCCGTGGATAATTTCAGCGTAAATCATCGGTGAAAATGCGCTAAAGCATCCTAAGCGTAAGGGGCCACGAATCGACCCAGAGAAATCGGCAGCTAAAGCGTATAGGTTGGTTGATTGGTTTAAGATCAACAAACATTCTTGCATGACACGCTCACCAATATTGGTCAAGATTAAGCCTTTGGCATGTTGGCGAATAAAAAGCTGCACTTGTAATTCAGATTCAATATGTGCAATGGCTGCAGAAATCGAAGGTGAAGAAACATGGATTTTCTCTGAGGCAATAATAATGCTGCCACTTTGTGCAGTCGCGACAAAATATTGCATCTGACGGAGTGAGATTCGATTAAGCACCTAATTATCCTAACGTTAACCTCTCGAAGAAACTTGGCTACCCGGTACACCGTAATCGGGTGAAATAGCTGGGTTTAAAGCGCGTACTACGTAATCTTCGACTTGAGGTTCATATAGCTTCCAAAGTTGATAGAGATCTTCAATTGGCGTATCCGACCAATCAACACGTAAATTAATGACTGGCCATTCGAGTTTATCAACTACCAATACGCCAGCAGAATGAACAGGCCCCATTTCTCCACCTGCAGCTAAACCTGCTTGTAGCGCCTGTAACAGACGCTCAGCTAAACTTCCTGATGCTTGGTGAAAAGTATTCACCATGATTTCAGGGATTCGAGCATCGGCAAGTAAATTGCCTGCAGCAACTGCGTGTTCTCCAATGCACTCAGCATGTACACCTAAACTATAAGTGCCACTAAATGCAGCGGGTGGTGCTGAGGTATTGAGTGCAGTTAGCTGACGATATTCAATAAAATCGGTATTCTTTACCAATTCTGAGATCGCCTGCTCAGGAGCCAGATCATACTTCAGCATATCTAGCAAAATGTTTGCCAAGTATGGATCCGTAATGTTTTGTGAGGTGGCAACCCCGATACCTGCTTTGGCATGTAGGCAGCGTGCGGCAACTGCGGGTGAAGATGAGCTAATGGCGCCGCCAAATTGCCCAGTTTTAGGGCAACGTGCAATAATGGAAAAAGTCATAAACAACCTCCAACCTTAGGCATCAGGAATCACAGCGGTGGCATCAATTTCAACTAACCACTCTGGGCGAGCCAGTGCAGAGACCACAATACCGGTTGAAACGGGGAACACGCCTTTAAGCCACTTCCCCACCACGCGATAAACCTCTTCACGGTAACGTGGATCAATAATGTAAATGGTGATTTTACAAATATCCTCAAGCTCACCGCCGGCCTCTTCCAGTAACATCTTAATGTTATACATCGCTTGCTCAGCTTGACCCGCTGCATCACCAATACAAACGCTTTCAGATGTATCTAAGTTCTGTCCAATTTGACCACGCAAAAACACGGTACTGCCACGTGCAACCACGGCTTGGCATAAATCATTATCTAAATGTTGTTCTGGATAGGTGGCCTGAGTGTTAAAGGTACGAATACGTCTATGTTTCATCACTTGATCCTATTAAGTTCATAGGCCGAGTATGAATCAAGTGCTTGATAAGGCAATTTTCCTTTTCTGCTTCAATAGTTCGCATTTTCCTTATTAAGCTGCAGAATATCTAAGTTCAAGTAAACGTCAGCATTATTTTTAAGACTAAGATTTGAGTGTTTGCTGATTGTTGTTAAGCTTAAGTAGCTTTTTTTGATCATCCTTGTTTTTAAAATAGATTGAAATGTGTAGCTTTTACTGGGGAAAATGATTAAATCTTTCAGTGAACGCTATAGATTAAAAATTAAAGTTTTATAAATCACATAGGTGTCTTAGATTTGTACAAATTTAATATCCACATGTGATCAAAATAATTCAATCACAACAGTACTCAGGAAGCTGCTATGAGCCCAATCCTTACCGCTTATTTATTATTGGCCATCGCAATCGTGTGCGAAGTTACAGGATCAAGCTTTTTATTAAAATCTCAAGGTTTTACTAAACTGTTACCTTCGGTGATGGTGGTTTTATTGTTTAGTGTGGCATTCTTTTTACTTTCACACGTCATAAAAACTATTCCCTTAGGAGTGGCGTATGCCATCTGGAGTGGTGTAGGGATTGTATTGACCGCTATTATTGGTTATGTATTTTTTAAACAAGTTTTAGATACTGCAGCAATCATTGGCATGCTAATGATTGTAAGTGGTGTGTTGGTTATTCATATTTTTTCTAGTTCAACAGGACATTAAAAATGCCTATGTAGAGTGCTACATAGGCATGTGTATGAATTAAGTCCACCAAGAGCCGCTATCAAATGGATTGAAACTTGGCAATTGGCTGATATGCCCGCCTAAGAAGCCTAGACCATCAATCGTATGTTGAGCCACATAACCTAGCCCATCAGCCACATGTCCGACGATAGGTACATTGGAAACAAGATCAGTGACAGGTGCAATGTCTTCTAAAATATTGTCTAAA
This sequence comes from Acinetobacter sp. CY17, assembly GCF_059515825.1. Lineage (NCBI taxonomy): Bacteria > Pseudomonadati > Pseudomonadota > Gammaproteobacteria > Moraxellales > Moraxellaceae > Acinetobacter > Acinetobacter sp. CY17. The sequence continues at coordinate 29,414 of NZ_JCAKMX010000019.1, read as the reverse complement.
ATGCCAGAGACATCTTGTACTACACCACCTACGGTGGCAAATGGATCACTTGCCAGTTGTCCTAAAGTATCTAGAGGATCAATACCTGCTACATAATCGCCCAACTCATCAACTAAGCCACTTGCATTGCCTACAGTAACACCTGCGGCATTAAGCACATCGCCTAGGATTGGTACATCTGATAAAGGATGACCTGTAATTGGATCAACAAGATTACCCACGTCGGTAATAATGTCTGATGCATGATTGAGTGTTCCACCGACGAGATCTGTGGCATGGTCAAGCAATTGATCTACTGCACCTGAAATGTCACCTGCAGCTACATGTTGGCCGACCTGATTTAAAGTAGTGGTTGCATCTGCCACTAGGTTGCCTGCGGTTGTCACTGTCGACTCAATCACTGAGCCCACCACTGGAATGTGGCTGAGTGCATCAGTGACCGGTGCGACAATTGTGGCTGCAGTGTCGACTAAACCTGCAGTATAACTTATGGTGTTCCCTACAACTTGAGTGACACCTTGATATGCTGGAGTAAAAATACTACTGAGTTTCGCGGTAAATAACTTAAACATGATCGTTCCCTCTTCATTGTTGAATCTGGATCTTATTATTGATGAAATAAATTAAAAAAATATGTTTAAGATAATTTTCTATTATTTTAATTTTCATTTTTATATCAAATACTTATTTTTATTAAAATTATATTTCTATCATTCATTTTTAATTTTGAGTAAAAAAAAATAATTTTTTTATTGTAAAGTAATGGCTTAGATAATTTAAAGCATTCATAAATTGAAACGTTAAATTATTTATTTTTTTGTAATTAATGTTTTTTTTAAATATAAGTTGATCTTTCATAAAGATATTTTTATAAAATTAATGGAAATTTCATATGAATTTATTTAGCTAAAAGCAGTAGCCAATCTTTGGATTGGCTACTTTGAAAATATTAATACTTAAATTGTACCGAACCCGTCACGGTACGCGGTGCCCCCCAAACATTGCTGCGCGCCATAGTACCCACCAAGTACTCTTCGTCAGTTAAGTTGGAAATATTTAAGCCTAAAATTATATTCTCGGTTGCTTGATAACGTCCCATTAGGTCAACGAGGGTATAAGCATCTTGTTTATACGTATTACGGTCAGCAACTGAGGCATAAATATCACTTTGCCATTTTACCCCAGCACCTAAGGATAGTTTTTCTAGTGCACCACTAAATTGATAACTGGTAAATAACTTCAACTGATTCTGTGGAATATTGGTATTAATGCGTACACTTTTATCTTCTGTATTGACATAACTATAGCCACCAGCGATACGCCAGTTTGGCAGTAGTTCACCACCTACTTCTAATTCAATCCCCTCACTTTCTACCCCTTGCGCTGCACGGTAGTAGGCATCATCTATGCTTAAATCAGGTGGAATAAGCCCTTGATCTAGGTCTTGTTGCGTATATTCCCCCGCACGCACGGCTACATTTTCTTGCTTGGTTTTAAAAGCGGATAAGCTGAGGTTAAGTCGCTCTTGAAGGAGATCAGCTTTGACGCCTAGCTCAAAGGTATCTCCGGTCACTGGATCCAAAGTTGCACCGTCATAAGCGCGACTAGATTGTGGCTTAAAAATATTGGTATAACTTCCATACACAGACCATGCAGGGGTTAAATCATAAACAATACCCGCATACGGTACAAATTCTCCATTTTCGTTAGTGGCACTGGTGATATTGCCTTTATTTTGATAGTTATTGACACTCGCACCCAAAATGACATGTAAGTGATCCATCGGGTTTAAGCGTAAGGCACCATAGCTGCTAATTTGGCGTTGTTTTTCTTCTAATGTACCTGAGGCTGTAATGATCGGCGCCGCCACTGTGCCGTCCCATGTTGACACAGGCACTGTACTTGGTACACCTTCAATTTTCCAGTCATCATCATGGCGCTCCATATCATAGGCGGTTATCCCCAATACTGCTTCATGTGTGCGTCCAAACAATTGAAATGGACCTTGTGCTGAAGCATCAATGTTCCATTGCTCAGGTGTTCTGGTGTTACGGTCAGCGCTAAAGGCCATTATGTCTGCCGCGAGATTAATGTTCGATCGCCCTGCGATGCCGTACACAATATCTGTATCTGACCAGGTGTAACCTGTATTTAAGGACGTCTTCCAATCATTGTTAAATATATGCTCGATCCCAGCAAAGACGTTGATACGCTGCACATCATCATAGGACCAAGCAGCAGCGTGATTGTCTTTGGGTCCAAAAGGTGTGCGCTTAGTTTTACTGATATCTAAAATATTAAAGCCATGAGCAGTGACACCATCATTTTCTTTTTGATAAGCATCAATACCTGCGTGTAATGTAGTCGACTCATCAAGGTCAGCTTCAACAATCGCATAGATCCCTGCTTGCTTGCCTGTTCCACGTTTTTGGTAGCTGTCATAGTCTTCATAAGATGCCACTACACGCGCACGTAGCGATTGATCTTGATTTAAGCTGCCTGAGACATCAACCTCAGAGCGAACTTTATTCCAAGAGCCTAATTCGATACGAGCATCACTATGTAATTCCTTGGTAGGTTTTTTGCGCACTAAATTAATCGTTGCACTTGGATTACCTGTGCCACTCAGCAAACCATTTGCACCTTTGAGGACTGTGACATTTTCATATACGTTTGTGTTTAATGAAGTGGTATTGCCTATTGCAGCACTGGTGCTATTGATTCCATCTACTTGATAATTGGTAATACTAAAACCACGTGCAAAATAATTATTGAAGGTATCGTCCGTCCCTGGTGCTGCATATTGTGTGCCACTGACCCCCACAGTTTGTGCCAGCACATCACCTAGCGTATCTAAATTTTGGTCTTGCATTTGTTGACTAGTAACGATGCTGACCGCTTGCGGTGTTTCTTTTAAAGCTAAATTAAACTTGGTTGCTGATGTCGAGTTTTTAACTTTATACGCACTCTCTTGCTCAGCCATACTTTCAATCGTTTCTAGTACAGTGATCTCACTGGCTTGGGTATGTGTAACCGCCATAGTCGAGATGCCCAATAGAGCAAGTTTGATAGAACGATTTAAAAGTGTGCTTTTGAATAACATGATCATTTCCATATAATAAAGATAATTATTATCATTTATATTTTGTAGCAAAACTTGTACACTTTTCAATGAAAAAGGAATTGTTTTTAGCAATCCAAACCACAAGTTTGAGTCTTTATTTCAATAGGATATAAAAAGATTTGCTGTCTTTTAGATTAAGTTAATGTTTTTTATTGAATTTTAATATTTAGATTGATAGTTGAGTTTTTAATGAAGAAAATCTGAAGGATTTCAGCGCCTTTAAAATATAAAGGCGCCTGAATTTAAGCTAGATGGCTTGCTGGCGAGCGTAAATATTTTCTAAGGTATCGACTAAGGTGCGTGTGGTTTGATCAATTTCAAAATTGAGTTGGTCACCTACCTGCAGCTGTCCAAATTTGGTCAAGCGAATGGTCTCTGGAATCAGGTTAACGGAGATTTGATCGCGTGCTAAATCCACCTGATTGACGGTTAAGCTACAGCCATGTAAACCAATAAAACCTTTAAGGAAAAAGTATTTCATACATTGCTTAGGAATTTGAATATCAAATTGTAGGGTTTGTCCAATATGGATGATATTCACAATACTTGCTTTACCCTCAATATGACCATATATGTTATGCCCGCCATTTTCCATGCCGACTTTAAATGAGCGTTCTACATTGACCAAATCGCCAACCTGCAAATCAGCTAATGTGGTGAGAGAGAGTGTCAAGGCTGCAACGTCAAAGCTGACCTGAGTTTTGTCATCCGTGATGCCTGTTACCGTTAAGCAGGTGCCATCAATCGCGACACTTGCGCCCACAAAAACATCATCCATAAAGCCTTTTGTATTGCTTACGAAAATAGTATGGAAGCCGTCATGTTGTTCAATTTTTTCAATACGTTCTGTGCCAAGCACAATACCGGTATACATAGTGATTCCTAGAGTTTTAAATTGTGTTCAATATAACAGAGCAGAGATCACACCGTAATTGCTTTGATTATACTTCAATCAATTGCTCGGATTTTTTGAATGGAGGCTTGTAAATGTTCTTTCAAAATATGCTGTATCTAAGACATGTTTACTTGCATACTGGTAGGAAATAACACAATAAGAGCAAATCTATGCGACTTCATTTTGCCAAACCATTAAGTAAAAATACTGCAACTGCGATTGGTTTGAGTGCTGTTTTGTTATGGAGTACCAATGTTGGCCTAATGCGTAGCGTCAGTGAAAGTTTTGGCGCTGTGGCAGGGGCTGCATTGATCTACAGTGTGGCCACCATCATTTTATTTTTTACTATTGGTTTACCTAAACTCAATAGCATTCCAAAAACTTATTTATTTTGGGGAAGCTTACTGTTTATTGCTTATGAATTGTGTTTTGCCCTCTCAATCGGTTATGCACATCATCCAAAACAGGCCATAGAAGTGGGTATGATTAATTACTTGTGGCCCACCTTTACCCTACTCTTTGCAATTTTATTCAATAATGTCAAAGCCAATATTTTGATTATTCCAGGTTGTTTGGCTGCGCTAATCGGGATCTTTTGGGTGTTAGCGGCGGAAACAGGACTTGAGCTGGCTCAGGTGTGGGGAAATATACAGAATAATCCTCTCAGTTATGGTTTGGCTTTGGCAGCAGCTGTGCTGTGGGGCTTATATTGCTCAGTCACTGTCAGTCGTTCGCAAGGCAAAAATGTGGTGACTTTGTTTTTTGCTTTGGTGGCAATTGTGCTGTGGGTGAAGTACTGGCTGATGGGTGCTCCAAGCTTAGCTTTTAATTTTGATAATAGCGTAGCCCTCTTTTTTGCTGCAGCTGGATTGGGTTTAGGCTATGGTGCTTGGAATATCGGCATTTTATCTGGCAATATGACCTTGATGGCCGGTGCTTCTTATTTCACGCCAGTATTTTCCGCTTTTTTTGCTGCCTTTTTGCTCAATACCACCTTGTCCTGGATGTTTTGGCAAGGTGTATTGTGTGTCACTTTAGGTGCAATGCTGTGTTGGTTGTCAACACGACAAAAAAGATAGCCTATTTAACCTGTTATTTGCATAAACAACCGATCTATACCTTAGTGCAGAGTTATTGTACTTATCTCAATCTAGGACAGTGGGTAGATATAGTAATAATTCAAAAGCTTAAACGATAAATTCAGCAGCTTTTAACACAATAGGCGGGCAGCATCTGCGACCCGCCTAAGCGATTAAGCATCGACGGGTGGGAAGCCATCTTCGGTTAACGCAGCCACAATTTGCGCTGCATCTAGCGTAGAGTGGACCTCAACAAGCTTTGTCGCCACATCAATGTTAACTTGAGCCTGAGGGTCTAAGTCTTGAATGGTTGCCGTCACACTGCGTGCACAGCCACCACAGGTCATATTATCAATACGAAATTTCATCTTTGGTTCTCCTGTTAAGATGGTGTTGCCAAATTCAATCTGGCTTAAAATACTACATTCCGATGAATCATTGCCGTGGCAATGGGCTAACGAGTTACTCAGCGTCTGGCGGATCTGTTGGAGGCTATGAATCTTAAGATCTAAATCAGCAATATGTTGACGTGTAAGGGCTTTGACGTCACGGCTATGACGTTCTGGATTATGCCAAAGCTGTAGTAAGGTCTGAATTTTCGCTAGATCAAACCCTAAGTCACGGGCATGCTTAATAAATTTTAAAGTTTCAACATCTTCGGGCTGGTAATCACGATAACCATTGCCAAGACGCTTGACTTGAATCAGGCCGATCTGTTCGTAATAACGGATCATCTTGGCGGAAATCCCACTGTGTAACGCCACTGTACCTATATTCATGTTTTCGCCTCATTCACGGCTTTAAATTGACGCAGGCGTAGCGCATTGCTGACCACAAAGACTGAAGATAACGCCATGGCAGCCGCGGCAAACATAGGCGAGAGTAAAATGCCAAAAGCAGGATAAAGAATACCTGCTGCAATGGGGATTAATGCAGCATTATAAACAAAAGCCCAAAATAGATTCTGACGAATGTTATTTAAGGTTGCATGACTTAAAGCGATTGCATGAGCCACGCCCTGCATATTGCCTGACATAAGGACCACGTCGGCCGCTTCAATCGCAATATCGGTACCCGTACCCACGGCGATGCCAATATCTGCTTGTGCCAAGGCTGGTGCGTCATTGATGCCATCACCGACAAATGCAACTCGTCCAGCCTGTTGTTGCAATGTTTGAATGGCTTCGACTTTAGCATTTGGTAATACTTGAGCAAACACCTGATCAATCTTAAGCTGCTTAGCAATCGCGTGGGCCGTATGTTGCTGGTCGCCTGTAATCATTGCCACGCGAATTCCTTGCTGATGCAATGCTTGAATTGCCGCGAAGCTGCTGGGTTTGATGGGATCTGCCACAGCCAATATACCCGCAAGTTTTTGATCAATGGCCACAAAAATTGGCGTTTTCCCTTCGCTGCCCCACTGCTGCATCTGTTGCTTTAGGCTTTGAGTATCGAGATGAAGCTGCTGCATGAGACGCTCAGCACCAATATGTACCATGTGTTGATTGACTCGAGCTTGAATACCGTAGCCAGTGAGCGCTTGGAAATCTGTTGCAGGATACTGAGGCAGATGGAGATCATCAGCAGCTTTGATAATGGCATGCGCAATAGGATGTTCAGATTGACGCTCGACTGCTGCCACTAAGCTGAGTAAGTCGTTATCATCTCTAGCATCGAGGCTATATAGATCGGTCAGCGTTGGTTTGCCTTCAGTTAATGTGCCTGTTTTATCGAATGCGACCACTTTGGCTTGTTGCAATAGTTGTAGTGCCTCACCCTGACGAAATAAAATCCCCAATTGCGCACCGCGTCCTGTGCCCACAAGAATAGACGTAGGTGTGGCCAATCCCATCGCACAGGGACAAGCAATAATCAGTACGGCCACTGCATTAACCAGCGCTAAGCTTAAACTCGGTTCAGGACCAAACGCTAACCATACTGCAAAGGTCAGCAATGATAAGCCCATCACCACAGGTACAAACCATAGCGTGACTTGATCAATTAAAGCTTGAATGGGGAGTTTTCCACTCTGTGCTTGTTCGACCATATGAATAATGTTTGCCAATACCGTGTTATGCCCCACGGCGCTCACTTTAACTTTTAAGTGACCATTTTGGTTAATACTGCCTGCAACCACATGATCGCCAATGCGCTTGGAGACTGGCATGGATTCACCGCTGAGCATGGATTCATCGATATAACTATGACCCGTGATAATCTGACCATCTGCGGCAATCCGCTCTCCTGGACGGACCAACAGAGACATCCCAGGCGTCACGTGTTCAATAGGCAGCTCAACAGCCTGACCATGTTGTTCAATGGCGGCAGTTTTTGGCTGTAATCCGATAAGGTGTTGAATGGCTAAAGAGGTACGCCCTTTGGCCCGTGCTTCAAAATAACGTCCCAATAGAATTAAGGCAATAATCACTGCGGCCGCTTCGAAATAGACGTTTTGACTACCAGCAGGCAATACATGTGGTAACAAAATAGCAACCAGCGAATAGCTATAGGCCGCCAACGTTCCCACGGCGACAAGGGAGTTCATATCAGGATGCAAACGCCATAAGGCTGGCAAACCTTTTTGATAAAAATGACGGCCTGGCAGGAGCAAAATAAGCGTTGTAAGGATGCACTGGATCAACCAGCTGTTGTGCTGTCCGATCGTATGCATAACCCAATGATGAAAAGCAGGGATCAGATGCCCGCCCATCTCTAGAATAAAGACAGGTAGCGCCAACACGATGGCCATCATAAGATCACGCTTGAGGGTCTGCTGTTGCTGTTGTTTTTGATCTATAACTTGATCTTGCAATAGGTTGGCAGAAAAACCTGCTTTTTTAATCTGTTCAATGAGACGTTGTGGCTCAACTTGACGATCAACCTGAATGGTTGCTTGTTCGGTCGTTAAATTTACCCCAGCTTCTGTTACGCCTTCAACTTTCTTGAGCGCTTTTTCCACGCGTGCCACACAGGAGGCACACGTCATGCCAGAAATATGCAACTGTATTTTTTCTAAAGCAATATCAAAGCCGGCTTTTTGTACGGCTTGAATTAACTCTGCTTGTGAGGTTGGTGCTAAAACGTGTACCTGAGCCTGTTCTGTCGCCAAATTAACTTTGGCTTGAAGCACACCAGATACTTTTTTCAGGGATTTTTCAACACGTGCCACGCACGAGGCACAGCTCATGCCGACAATTTTTAAATGAAATTGCTGTACCTCGAGGTCAAAGCCCGCCTTGTGTACGGCATTTTGTAAAGCAGGATAGTCGATGATTTCAGCCTGAACTTGAGCAGATTCGGTCGCCAAATTAACCGTTGCCGTCACACCTTCAACTTTATTTAAGGCTTTTTCCACCCGCGCTACGCAGGAAGCACAGCTCATGCCTAAAATGTGAAGTTGAACGCTTTGCATGATCAGACCTATAAATTTTACTAGCATGCCAATAGCATAAACCTTCCCATAATGGGAAGGTCAAGTATTTTTAGTCCGCCATAATAAAGACGTGAGCGAAACCACGTTGCTTGAGCAGTTTTGCGGCTTTGGCCGCACGAATACCACTTTTACACACACAGACCACCCGTTGTGGTGTGATCTGTGTCGGTAACTGCTCTAATCGTGTCATATGTGCTCCTTGAAGAGGAGATTCAATTTCGCTCGGCTCACGCAGTTCTAAAATCAGATCATCCGGCTGCAGCTGAGCGCGATCTAACCACAGCAATGAATCTTGAGGTTCAGGCAGCTGATCAAATCGTAAACTCGTGATATGCCACTGTTGTAAATTTAAGCCCAAGAGCTGCCCAAGGGCGGAGTTTTGGCCATTTAACAAGACATTGAGCACCATATGCGCTTGTAGGCTGGCAAGGGTGGCCACGGTTGAAGCCAGTACGCCTGTGCTTTGGCAAGAGGTTGCCTGTTGTGGCAACTCAGGAAAAAGCGCACGGTAGCTTGGCGCACTTTGTCCACAAAAGCCGCCAACATAACCTTGTTCAGCCAATACAGAGGCACTGATCAAAGGAATTTTTTGCATAAAACAGGCATCTGAAAGCAAATACGTGGTGGCAAAGCGATCGGCTGCATCTACCACAAGATCAATGTCTTGCAGTGCTGCTGCAAGATTGCTGCTGTGTATATGCTCAGTACGGGGCTCAATATCAATCTCAGGATTCAGTTGCTTTAAGTGCTGCGCAACAGCAATGGCTTTAAATGCGCCAAGGTCGGCCATACGAAATACAATCTGCCGATGCAAATTGGAAAGCTCCACGCGATCAGCATCATAAATACGTAAATAGCCAACACCACTGGCCGCTAAAATAGGCAGTAGTGAGGCTGCTAATCCTCCTGCTCCAACCACCAAGACCCGCGCAGCTTGTAATTGCTGTTGGCCGTAGCTTCCCACCTGTGGTAATTGTATTTGTCTGGCATAACGTGCGTTGTCTAACATTAGAACTCCGCCAAACCAAAAAGTGGTGTCGAGGCTTGGGCAAGATCGCGTTTCGGCATTAACCCAGCCTGATATGCCAAGTGGCCTGCCTGTACTGCAGCGGCAAAAGCCTGTGCCATCATTACAGGATCTTGGGCCTGCGCAACGGCGGTATTGAGCAATACCGCATCAAACCCCATTTCTAAGGCCAAAGCAGCATGACTCGGTGCCCCAATGCCTGCATCAATAATCAGCGGCGTGGTGGGAAAATAATGACGCATTCGTTTTAAGGCATCGAGATGGCATAAACCTTGACCCGAACCAATCGGTGCTCCCCAAGGCATCAGCACTTCGCAGCCTGCATCTAAGAGTTTTTCAGCCACAATTAAATCATCTGTGGTGTAGGGAAATACCTGAAAGCCATCTTCAGCTAAAATCCGTGCTGCCTCGACCAAGGCAAATGGATTGGGCTGGAGTGTGTCTGGATGCCCAATGACTTCAAGTTTAATCCAAGCGGTATTAAACACTTCACGTGCCATATGTGCAGTGGTGACCGCTTCTTTGACACTGTAACAGCCTGCTGTATTGGGTAAAAATCGGCAGTTGACTTGCTTGAGTAAATCACGAAAGCCCTGCCCACCTGTGCCTTCACGGCGTAAACTGACGGTAATGACATCAACATCCGCAGTTTGAATGGCGCGTAGAAGACAATCCGGGGAAGGATAACCGGCTGTGCCCAACAATAAACGTGATTTTAGCGTTGTACCATAAACCTGCATGTTAACCTCCTTGCATTGGTGCAAGGACTTCAATTTTTTGCCCAGCACATAATAAGGTGGTTGTATATTGGCTGCGTGGAACAAAGTTGCCATCAACCGCCGTGGCCACTGCGCTACCGTCAAACTGCTGTTCTTCAAGTAGTTGGCTTAAATTTTCACTGTGCGTGTCGATTGGGTTACCATTTAAATAAATCTTCATACTGTGCTCCCTGCAAGTTGATGAATCAGTTGTTCGGCCAGCCATGGTGCACATAAAAACCCATGACGATGCATGCCGTTGACGTAAAAGGTCTGCTGTTGATAAGCAATTTTTGGAATATTGTCTGAGTAAGCTGGTCTTAACCCGACACCTGTTTCTACAATAGAAGCTTCTGCCAATGCAGGATGAATGCTATAAGCTGCACTGAGTAATTCCATCATGCTACGTGCTGTGATGGGCTGACGCGAATCGCTTTCAAGCATGCTTGCCCCTAGCATAAAGCGACCATGTGCGCGTGGCACTAAATAACAGGGAAAACGGGGATGTAATAAGCGAATGGGTCGGGAAAAATGTAACTCCGGCTGCTCTAAAATCAGCATTTCACCCCGTACTGCACGTAAGGGAATTTGATCTTGCGCATAAATACCACGGCAATCAATGATTCTGCCACTGGGCTGGCCAGCGTGGATGGCGACGCCTTGTTGAATTAAATTATTTTTGAGCTCAGCTAAGACCAAACGTGGATCTAAATGGGCTTCATCTTTAAAAAACAAGGCATGCTGTACATGTTCCAACTCAGGCTCCAGGCACTGTGGGTTCAGCCATTGATGCTGTGTCGTACGTGTGGCAAAACGTTGCAACTCGGCATGATCACGCTTATTTGCTAAGACCAAAGTGCCCTGTTGCACCACCTGTGTGCTATAGCGCTGCCACCAAGCAATCGCGTCAAAATCGTATAAAGCTTTAAAATGTGGTGCAGCTTCTGCCTCACAAAACGGTGCCAGCATACCACCGGCAAAATGTGAAGCCATGGCATGCGTATTTGAGCAAATCACTTCTAGCGATTCGCCGTGAGCATGTAAGGCTGTTGCCACACATAAGGCAGTGACGCCACTGCCCAAAATTGACCAGTGGCTCATATCAATAACTCAAGAAACATGTTGATCTCCGACAAGAGACCCATGCGACGTACAGGAAAAGACGGACTTGGCTTTAAAAGCACAGGCCGTATTAAGATGGTCTTCCTACGCCAGCATTAACTGGGTCAGGTTCAAAGGGTCGCTAGCTCAACTAGCCTCTCAGTCTCTATTGGAGACTCCCCTGCCTAAAAGTGTCTCTATTTAGTTAAATTTTAAGCAGCTTGTCAAGCAATCTGTAGGGCTAAAATGCGGCTATTTTTTGCTTAACAAAAAATAATGATTACTTACCCAAAGTATCTAAAAACACTGTTAGCTTAATTTCTAATATAAATTAAATAGATAGATAAGAATGACTTGTTTTAAAGCCTATGATATTCGGGGGAAACTAGACACAGAAATTACCCCTAAATTTGCTTATGCCTTGGGTCGCGCTTATGCAGAAATCTTTAAACCACGTTGTATTGCGGTGGGTGCAGATATTCGTTTAAGTAGCCCCATGCTCAAAACAGCCTTGATTCACGGCTTAAACGATGCAGGTGTCGACGTACTGGACTTAGGTTTAGCCGGTACCGAAGAAATCTACTTTGCGGCTTTTGCCTTGGATATTGATGGTGGCATTGAAATTACCGCCAGCCATAATCCGATTGAATATAATGGTATGAAATTGGTGGGCAAAGGCGCACGTCCTATTGGTATGGACACTGGATTAAAAGACATTCAAGCCTTTATTGAACAAGGCGTGTTTGCCTTTACGCAAGCACAGGGTCAAACCACAGCCTATGATATTTTACCTGCCTATACCGCCCATCTTATGGGCTATCTGGATCAACAGATTCGACCCTTAAAAATTGTCACCAATCCCGGACATGGCGCAGCTGGGCATGCGGTGGATGCTTTGGAACAATGTTTTAAAGCAGCACATCTTCCTATTGAACTGATTAAAATTCAGCATGAACCGGATGGTCGTTTTCCAACAGGCATTCCCAATCCAATGTTGATTGAAAATCGTCATGCGACAACAGCTGCGGTACTTGAACATCAAGCTGATTTTGGTGTGGCTTGGGATGGTGATTTTGATCGTTGCTTTTTATTTGACGAAAAAGGCCAGTTTATTGATGGATATTATTTGGTCGGCTTATTGGCAGAAGCATTTTTACAAAAACAAGCCCAGCAAAAGATTGTGCATGATCCACGTTTAATCTGGAATACATTGGATATTGTGGCGCGTTATCAAGGCATTGCAGTTCAGTCTAAATCTGGGCATGCCTATATGAAGCAGGTCATGCGTGAAGAAAATGCAGTTTATGGTGGCGAAATGAGTGCCCATCATTACTTCCGTGATTTTGGCTACTGTGACAGCGGTATGATCCCTTGGTTATTGGTGGTGAACTTATTGTCAGCCAAACAGCGTCCCTTATCTGAACTCACCCAAGCGATGCAGCAACGTTTTCCCTGCAGTGGTGAAATTAACTTTACTGTCAAAGATGCGCCAACGACGATTAATGCCTTGAAACAGTATTTCTCAGAGTATCAGCCTGATTTGGATAGCACAGATGGTTTAAGTTTTGATTTTAAAACATGGCGTTTTAATGTCAGAGCCTCAAATACCGAACCCTTACTCAGACTGAATATTGAAATCAATCAAGAGCAAGCAACTCAGCCTCTGGATTATTATGTGCAGCTCTTAAGCGAATTGATTGAGAGCACATCATAACATCACGCATGGCCTTCGCCATGCGTTGCTTTAGAACATTTGAATCGTTTGTATCAAACCGCGCGTTGAGGCATCTAAATGCGATAAGTCAGCATGTTCTCGGGTTAACACAGGCAATAACTCATTGGCTATTTCTTTGCCCTTTTCTACTCCCCATTGATCAAAAGGATTAATATTCCATAACACCGATTGTACAAACACTTTATGTTCATACAGTGCAATTAACATACCCAATGAATAAGGATCCAAAGACTTGATCAATAAGGTGCTGCTGGGTTGATTACCACTATAATGTTTATACAGCGGTAAATCGGCCAGGTTTTGTTCTGTTAAAGCATGATTGCCAAATGCTAAGAGACGCGATTGTGCTAAGCAGTTTGAAAGTGCCAAATAATGTTGCTCTACCAAAGAGGCTGCATTTTCAATATGACCAAATTGTTCATCATCATAACGATGTATAGGGGCAATAAAATCACAACTGACGTTGCTGGTGCCTTGATGCAACAGTTGATAAAAGGCGTGCTGGGCATTTGGTCCGACTTCACCCCAAATAATGGGGCAGGTATTCACTTCCACAGGGAGATGATTGCGTTGGATGGATTTGCCATTGGACTCCATTTCAAGCTGCTGTAAATAGGAAGTAAAGTATTTCAAGCGACCGTCATAAGGCAGTACGGCATGGGTATTAATATTTAAAAAATTAATATTCCAAATGCCAATCAGTGCCATCAGCACTGGAATATTATGGCGTAAATCCGCCAGTTGAAAATGCTGATCAATGGAATGCGCACCGGCAAGTAAGCGCTTAAAATGTCCGACCCCAATGGATAAGGCGATGGGTAAGCCAATACATGACCACAGTGAATAACGCCCCCCTACCCAGTCCCAAAGTAAAAACTGTTTTTCAGGCGCGATGCCCCAAGCTGTCATTTTATCTGCTCGGGTAGACACCCCAACAAAATGATGTTTTAAAAAGAGTTCAGCCTCTCCCAAACTTGCCTCTAACCATAGCCGTGCAGTTTGTGCATTGGAGAGCGTATCTATGGTGGTAAAGGATTTAGACGAAATAATAAATAAGGTCGTCTCAGGACGTAATTTATGCAAAATATCAGAGAGTTGGCTGCCATCCATGGTAGAGACAAAATGTAGATTTAAATCCTTAGCGGTCTGGCGTTTAAAATCTGACAAGGCATGACTGACCATAACGGGGCCTAAATCTGAGCCCCCGACCCCAATATTGACCACGTCTTGAATCACTTCTCCGGTCACGCCGCGATATTGCCCTGCATGAATTTGTTCCACCAGTGCGAACATGCGTTGTAATTGCTCATGCACTGCTTGCGCTAAGTCTTGATGTGGTGTGCCATGCTCAGGCAAACGCAGTGCCCAATGCATGGCAGCACGCTGTTCGGTATAGTTAATCTTTTCTTCTGAAAATAAACGATCAATCCACTGCTTGAGCTGTTTTTTTTCAGCGAATTGAATCAGTTCATCCAGTATATTGTCATTTAAGCGTTGCTTGCTAAAATCAAAAATGACTTGTTCGTGCTGGAGGGATAAACGTTCAAAACGTTGTTGATCGTGTTGAAATAAATCATGCAAATGTTGCTGGCGGATTTGATCGGCTAAATGTTTTAAACGTTGTTGTTCTTGTCTGGTCATTTACGTCCTACCCCGATATAAGCTAAGCCTTGATTTTTGACATATTCAGGTCGATAGATATTGCGTCCGTCGAGCAATAAAGGATGCTGCATGCGATTCAGCAAGTGTCGATAGTCTAAACTCCAGTATTGACGCCAAGGGGTGAGTACACATAAAGCATGTGCACCAATAATGGCATCATATTGTTGATCACATAAAATCAGGTCATCCCGTTCGCCATACATCCGAGAAATGGCATTTAATGCTGCAGGATCATGTAAACGCACTATGGCGCCTTGTGACCATAAGGCGGTGAGCATCGGATGAATAGGCGACTGGTGTACGCTTGCGGTATTTTCTTTATAGGATGCACCCCAAATGGCAATAGTTTTCCCATTTAAATCGCCATTAAAATAGCGCCACAGTTTACGAAACATGAATTCTTTTTGTTCTTCATTGATTTCCCAGACTTGCTCGAGTAAGCGGCTTTTACCGCCAGCATCTGCCACAGCCCGTGTCAACGTTAAAATATCATGTGAGAAGTGTTCTCCCCCAAAACCCACCCCTGGAAACAAATAGGTCCCACCAATACGTGGGTCGGCAGCCATGGCAGAACGTACGTGATGAATATCTACGCCAATTTTTTCAGCAACTGCTGCCAAATCATTAATAAAACTGATTCTGGAACCGAGCATGCCTGAAATACTGAGCTTACTAAATTCAGCATCTAAAATGGGCATACACACGTATTGCTGTGGCAGTGGAAAAAGCGGTCTCAACAACTCTTGTAATTTATTTAAACTGTGACCACAATCACACCCCACAATCAGTTGCTCTGCATCGGTGAGGCTGCCCAATGCATCCCCTTCACGAATGTTATCAGGTAAATACACCCACTCATCATCTTCTAGGATCTGTTGTAAGCGCTGTGTGCCATATAGACCAAAGGTTGCGGTATTGATCATGAGTTTTGGATGAATTAAGGGACGTTGTTTGAGACGCTGTGCTAATGAGAGCGATTGTTGTTGTTCATGCGGCCCCAGACAAAACCAGTAGGCATCAATATCTAAATCTAAATCTTCAAAATAACAGTAGTTTAAAAAGCCTTGTTGTTTTTGTTTGACAATAATGAGTTTTAAAACTGGATCATCAAAGTTATCTTCAAGATTAAAATCTTCTGCCAAGTGGTCACACCAATACACTTCATGACCTGATTCTGCTAATAAGGCACTGATGACGCCGGCATAGAGCGTTTTTCCAAATACGGCAACTTTCATACGGTTCCTCTAATTATTATAATGTTTGATTAACTCACGAAAGGCAGCTCCAAAAGTTGGATGGTGATGGGCATAATGTAGCACGGCGTGTAAATAGCCCAATTGACTACCACAATCAAAGCTCTGCCCTTGCATCAAATACGCTTCTACATGATCCAGCTGTGCAATAGCGTCGGTGAGTTGAATCTCACCGCCTTGTCCAGCAGGTGTGTCTGCTAAGATTTGCATAATCTGACCGGGCAGAATATATCGCCCGACCACGGCCAATTGAGAAGGTGCTTGATCAAGCGCTGGTTTTTCGACAATCCCCTGCATGGCAACACTTTGCCCTGGCGCTAAGTCCCCTTGTAGCGCCACGATGCCATATTGATCGACACGAGAGGCATCTACTGTTTCGACCATCACTTGCGCTGCATGGTGGCGATCATAGGCATGAATCATATCTTTTAAATCAGCCTGATCACCTGCAATCAGCACATCGGGGAGCAAAACGGCAAATGCTTCGTCAGGTTCGATTAAATGGCGTGCTGCGTAAATGGCATGACCTAAACCTAAGGCTTGGCCTTGGCGTACGCTGGTGATGTGAATATGTTCGGGTATGACCTGTAAACGTTCGCGCAATTCTGGCTTGTTTTTTTGGGTGAGTAATTGCTCAAGCTCAGCATGGCGATCAAAGTAATTTTCAATCGCCCCCTTACTGGCATGGGTGACAAGAATAATATGCTCAATTCCTGCAGCGATGGCCTCTTGCACCACATAGTCGATGGCAGGACGATCAACAATGGTTACCATCTCCTTGGGAATGGCTTTACTTGCAGGCAGGAAGCGAGTTCCAAAACCTGCAACCGGTAATACAGCTTTTTTTATCATTGTTAAAATTAGCGTCATTGTTATAGGTGCTTTCAACCATAATATGAAATGTTGAAAGTTCATGCATCACTTACAAAAAGTAGCAGGAAAAACAATAAAAATAACGATTTAACGGTGATAGAAGTCGACCTGTGCATCATTTAAAGGCGCTTTGCCCCGAATGTGATCAGCTAATTTTTCTGCCATCATAATCGTGGTTGCATTTAAGTTACCCGTAATAATCAGCGGCATGATCGATGCATCAATCACCCGTAATTGCGCCACCCCATGCACACGGCCAAAGCCATCAACCACAGCGAGATCATCCTCCCCCATTTTACAGCTGCCACATGGATGATAAGCCGTTTCAGCATGCTGACGTACAAATGCATCGAGTTCATCATCGCTGTGGGCATGGCGGCTTGGGCTAATTTCTTCGCCACGATACTCATCAAGGGCTGGTTGCTGCATGATCTCGCGGGTAATGCGAATGGCATCACGAAATTCACGCCAATCTTGCTCGTGACTCATGTAATTAAACAAGATACTCGGATGTGCAAACGGATCTTTGGAGTTTAAACGGATGCGGCCTCGTGAGGGTGAACGCATAGATCCCACATGGGCTTGGAAACCATGTTCATGAATGGCATTGCTGCCATTATAGTTAATCGCCACAGGTAAAAAGTGATACTGAATATTTGGCCAAGTAAACTCATCAGATGAGCAAATAAAGCCCCCTGCTTCAAATTGATTGCTGGCGCCAATCCCTGTACCTAAAAATAACCATTCTGCACCAATTTTAGGTTGGTTATACCATTTCAATGCAGGATACAAACTCACAGGTTGCTTACAACGATACTGTAAATACATCTCTAAGTGATCTTGTAAGTTTTCCCCAACACCAGGTAAATCCTGCACCACATCAATATGGTGTTCTTTTAGCACATGGGCTGCCCCTACGCCTGAGCGTTGCAAAATTTGCGGTGATGCAATCGCGCCTGCGCAGAGTAAAACTTCACGATCAGCAAAAACTTGTATAGGGGCTTGGGTATTTTGACCTTGAATATACTCTACACCAATCGCCGTTTTACCCGAAAATAAAATACGGTTGGTCATGGCATGCGTCACAATGGTTAAATTGTCACGCGTTTTGGCTAAATCTAAGTAACCGCGAGCAGTACTCGAACGGCGCCCCTGTGGCGTCACAGTACGATCCATAGGGCCAAAGCCTTCTTGTTGGTAGCCATTTAAGTCATCGGTGCGTGGATAACCGGCTTGTACCCCAGCCTCTACCATGGCGTGAAATAAGGGGTTATTGTTGTTTTTAGGCGTTGCTACACAGACTGGCCCTGAATCTCCGTGGTAGTCATTGCCACCAATGTCACGGCTCTCAGCTTTTTTATAATAAGGCAGGCAGGCACGATAATGCCAATGCGCTAAGCCTTTTAAACTGGCCCATTGTTCTAAATCCATGGCATTGCCGCGAATGTAGCACATGCCATTAATCAGTGATGAACCACCTAAACCTTTGCCGCGTCCACATTCCATACGACGCCCGTTCATATAAGGCTCAGGGTCGGTTAAATAGGCCCAATTATAGCGTTTACCTTGCAAGGGATAGGCCAAAGCGGCTGGCATTTGGGTGCGAAAATCTAAGCGGTAATCAGGTCCGCCAGCTTCTAATAACAGCACTTGAACTTGAGGGTCTTCAGTCAGGCGGGCAGCCAAGACGTTGCCCGCTGAGCCTGCTCCAATAATAATATAATCAAAATATTGCATTACACCGCCTTAGTCCTGGGCACGAAAGATCGATTGAAAGGGGGCTAACTCAACTTGCACGGCTTTTAATTGTGTGTAAGCCAATAAGGTGGTGAGGCCATTCTCACGACCCACGCCAGAGTGCTTGTATCCTCCAACAGGCATTTCTGCGGGTGATTCCCCCCAAGTATTAATCCAACAAATACCGGCTTCAATTTGATGAATGATACGATGGGCACGGGCTAAATTTGGAGAAACTACGCCTGCTGCTAAACCATAAGTGGTCGTGTTGGCACGGCGAATGACTTCTTCTTCAGTTTCATAGGTCAAAATAGACATCACAGGACCAAAAATTTCGTCTTTTACAATTGACATGTCATCATGACAATCACTAAAAATGGTGGGTGCAACAAAAGCACCTTTTGCACATGCGCCTTCTTGATAGCGCTGGCCGCCTGTCACCACGCGTGCACCTGCGGCTTTGCCTTGCTCGATATAATCAAGCACTTTTTGCATATGCGGGAAACTGGCCAGTGGACCGAAGTTAACTCCTGCTGCTAATGGATCACCAATTTTGATATAGGGGATTCGCTGTAAGAGTTTTTCTTCAAAGGCACTTTGCAAGGCTTTAGGAATAAAGACACGGGTACCGTTGGTACATACTTGGCCAGAACTAAAGAAATTGGCCATCATGGCAATATCAGCGGCCAGATCTAAATCGGCATCTTCACAAATAATCAAAGGTGATTTACCACCCAATTCCATGGTGATTTCTTTAAGGCTCGATTCAGCTGCACTCGACATGACTTTTTTACCGGTCACAATACCACCAGTAAATGAAATTTTAGCAATCTCAGGATGGCGGCTGAGCGCATCCCCAACTTCGCCACCGCCCAGCACCACGTTGAATAAGCCAGCGGGTAAACCTGCTTCAACATACAGCTCAGCAAGTTTGAGTGCCGTTAATGATGTATTTTCACTCGGCTTAAACACCATGGCATTGCCCGCAGCAAGTGCAGGTGCAGATTTCCATAATGCAATTTGGATTGGGTAATTCCATGCGCCAATGCCCGCCACCACGCCCAAGGGTTCACGACGGGTATAAGCAAACGAACTATCACGCAGCGGAATTTGCTGGCCTTCTAACGCAGGTGCAAGCCCGGCATAGTATTCAAGGACATCTGCACCCGTGACCACATCAACCGTAGAGGTTTCGCTGAAGGCTTTGCCCGAGTCTAAACTTTCAAGTACGGCCAATTCATCATTACGAGCACGGAGTAAATCAACTGCTTTACGCAAAATGCGGGCACGTTCAATGGCTGGGCGCTTGGCCCAATCACGTTGTGCGGCTTGTGCGGCTTTGACAGCGTGATCAATATCCTGCTGGTCACATGCATACAGCACAGCAAGAACTTCACCATTACTTGGATTAATACTTTCAAAACTTTTACGGCCCGCTTTTTGATCATATTGACCGTTAATATACGGATATTGTTCGGCAAATTTTGGCATGAAGGCTTCCTTAAATCTGTTTAAGCTGTTGTTGGATGTAGTCGTGACAAAGGTGTAAGGTTAAATCGGGATCAAATGCATGGGGACATAAAGCACCGCGTAACCAAAAACCATCAATTAACGCGGCAAGTCCACGTGCAGCATGATCGGCAGCTTGTGGTGTGAGTTGTTTGGCAAATTCATGTTTTAAATTAGAATGTAAACGATCATGATTAATGCGCTGTAAACGCTGTAAGTCAGGGTGATGTAAGCTGTTGGCCCAAAAAGCCAGCCATGTTTTCATAGCTGCATGCTCCACTTGCGATTGGGAAAAATTACCGGCCACAATGGCATATAAGCGTGCCTCTGCGGTCGGTTTGGCTTGGGCTAAACACAGTGCCACATCTTGACTGAGCTGTTTGAGTAAATAGCGCATGGTTGCCTCAATCAGACCATGCTTATCTTTAAAATAATGACTAATAATGCCGCTTGATACCCCTGCCCGCCGTGCAATTTGCACGATACTTGCATCATGAAAGCCAAGCTCATTCACTGCACTTAACGTCGCCTCAATGAGCTGTTGGCGACGGATCGGCTGCATTCCCACCTTAGGCATGGCGTTTCCTTTACACTTACATTTAAAAACTTTTTGTTAATTGAACGTTCAATTAAAAAAGATCATAGTCTTAAGCTATGGACAGGAGCAATTCTAAATTGCTGTGAATTTGTAAATAATAAAGGTGCGATTTAACGCGTGATGGACAACAAACAACCTGAAAATCGTGATCAACTCAATAAAGTGGTCTTTTTTTGTTCGGCTTTTTTGATTTTATGTTTTTCTATCATTACTATTTTTTTTAATAAACCTGTTAATCAAGGCATTTTGCATGCCTTGAATTGGGTCAGCCGCACCTTCAGTTGGTATTACCTCTTGGCTGCAGCGCTGTATTTTGTCTTTGTGGTGTTTATTGCCTGCTCTCGTTATGGCGAAATTAAACTTGGCCCTAAGCACTCTAAACCTGAATTTAGCCTACTCAGTTGGTCCGCCATGCTGTTTTCAGCCGGCATTGGTATTGACCTGATGTTCTTCTCCGTGGCGGAGCCTTTATCACATTATATGAATCCACCTGTGGGCAGCGGTGAAACCTATGAAGCAGCACGGCAAAGTTTAGTGTGGACTTTGTTTCATTATGGCATTACTGGCTGGAGTATGTATGCCTTAGTGGGCGTCGCGCTCGGTTACTTTAGTTATCGTTATAACCTACCTTTAACCATTCGCTCAGCGCTGTATCCCATTTTTGGTAAACGCATTCATGGTCCGATTGGTCATACGGTCGATACCGCAGCCGTGCTAGGCACTATTTTTGGTATTGCCACCACCTGTGGTATTGGGGTGGTACAGCTGAATTACGGTCTGCATGTGCTGTTTGACTTACCTGAAAATCTTTGGATGCAAACTGCATTGATCGCACTTGCGGTGATTATTACCATTATTTCTGTCGTGACAGGGGTCAATAAAGGTTTACGGATTCTCTCGGAAATTAATATTTATGTTTCCGTGGGTTTATTGCTGTTTATTTTATTGTTAGGCAATACCGAGTTTTTGTTGGCTGCATTGATTCAAAACTTTGGTGACTATTTGAGTCAATTCCCCAAACTGTCTTTGACCAGCTTTCCTTTTGAGCAACCTAAGGAGTGGATGAACAGTTGGACACTGTTTTTCTGGGCATGGTGGATTGCATGGTCGCCTTTTGTAGGCTTATTTTTAGCCCGCATCTCACGCGGTCGTACCATTCGTGAGTTTGTGGCCGGTACTCTCATTATTCCATTGTTATTTACCCTCACTTGGTTATCTATTTTTGGTAATAGTGCATTGTACAATGTCATTTTTGAA
The DNA here is from genome assembly GCF_059515825.1 of Acinetobacter sp. CY17. NCBI lineage: Bacteria > Pseudomonadati > Pseudomonadota > Gammaproteobacteria > Moraxellales > Moraxellaceae > Acinetobacter > Acinetobacter sp. CY17. The sequence goes on along the minus strand of NZ_JCAKMX010000019.1, from coordinate 7,373 downwards.
GGCAATCAACAACTCGCTGAAACGGTTTTATCTAATCCTGCCCATGGGTTCTACGACCTACTGGCACAATACCCATTTTTTAGTTTTATTGCCGGCGTTGCGACCATTACAGGTCTACTCTTTTATGTCACTTCAGCGGACTCCGGCGCGCTGGTGCTAGGTAATTTCACCACTAAATTTAGTAATATTAATCATGATTCACCACGATGGCTAAGTGTATTTTGGGCCATTACCATTGGTTTACTCACCTTGGCCATGTTGATGACCAATGGTATTACAGCACTGCAAAATGCCACCATCATTATGGGCTTACCTTTTAGCTTTGTGATTTTCTTTGTAGCAGCAGGGTTATTTAAGTCTTTGCGTTTAGAGGATTTTCGACAAGCCAGTACCTATGCCAGTGCCGCACCTGTGGTCGGTAATGTGGATATTTCCAATTGGCGAAGACGCTTAACGCGCGTGATGCAACATCCAAATGCCAGCCAAACCCGTGGAATGTTAGATCGTGTTTGCCAACCGGCCATGCGTGCGGTTGCAGACGAACTCGAATTACGTGGTATCAGCGTACAGCTTGCTCAAACCGCACTAGAAGATGAACCTGAGCTATATCATCTTGATATTCAGATTGCCTTAGAGGCAGAAGAAAACTTCGTTTATCAAATTTGGCCGGTACGCTATATCGCACCAAGTTTTAGTCAACGTGGTAAGCGCACTGAAAAATATTACTATCGTTTAGAAAGCTATTTATTTGAAGGCTCTCAAGGCAATGATCTGGTGGGTTACAGTCAAGAACAGGTGATTAACGATATCTTGGATAAATATGAGCGTCATCTAAACTTTCTTCATATCAATCGTAGTAGTCCCGGAACACGCCCGCTCTTTCCTGAACATGAAGGAGAACATACATGACCAGTCCGTGGTTACATAGTTTTGCGCTGTTTTTTTCCTTACTCAACCCATTTTTAATGAGCATTTATATGCTCGGCATTATCCGCCACACCGATGCATCGACCTTTAGCAAAGCGTTGATCCAAGGCAGTCTGATTAGTCTGATTGTTTTCACAATTTTTGCAAAAACCGGAGAAGCTTTTTTTAATGATGTCCTGCATGTTCGTTTTGAATCGTTTCAAATCTTTGGTGGGCTTATTTTCTTAGTGATTGGTTATCGCTATGTATTTGAGGGGGCGGATACCATTGGCGTCATGCGCGGTGCGCCACAGCATTTGGCTGGCACCATTGCCATGCCGTTTATGATTGGTCCAGGAACCATCAGTGCTGCTGTTATTACGGGTGTGCAGTTGCCATTTGCACATACCGTAGCTGTGATTGCTTCGACACTTTTGCTCAGTTGTAGTTTGTTAATCTTAATGAAATATGCACATGATCATCTCAAAACCCGTTATTCCAGCTATATCGATTTGTATGTGGATATTGTCGGGCGACTGGCCGCCCTACTCATTGGTACCATTGCCATTGATATGATTGTGACCGGCATTTTAGGTATTTGGCAGGGCTAGATATCCAATTATGTGCATTTTGCAGTATTTTATTAATAGATATATAAAAAAATAAGTTTTAAAAATAAAACACTTAAGCTGTTTTTGGAACAATAAGTATACAAATGTAAGTGATTTACCCTATGCAATTAAAGATGAAATTCAGCATGATAGCCAAATAACAACCCACTTGGATAAATACATGAAGCAATTGAAAAAAATAACTGTTGGTGCATTCCTTGCTGCAAGTATGATTACTCCAGCTTTAGCCAATGAGTCAGTCAAAGCCGTAGATCAATTGGATTTAAATCAATATTTAGGTCAATGGCATGAAGTGGCACGTAAGCCTTTAACTTTCCAAAAGGACTGTGCGTACAACGTGACGGCCAACTACAGTTTAAATAGCAAAGGTAACGTCAATGTAGATAACCGCTGCTATAAAGCAGATGGCAGCATGAAACAATCAACAGCCGAAGCTTATGTGCAAAATGCCCCTGCAAACTCAAAACTCAAAGTCAGCTTCTTACCCAAAGCGATTCGTTGGATTCCGATTGCCCGTGGTGATTATTGGGTGTTAAAAATTGACCAAGACTATCAAACTGTTTTAGTGGGTGAGCCAAAGAAAAAATATTTATGGGTCTTATCTCGTGATCCAGAGCCAAACAAAGCAGTGGTACAAGAGTACTTAAACTATGCGCAATCGATGGGTTATGATCTTAGTGATGTGATTTATACACCTTATAAAGCCAAATAAGGCTTTAAGATTGAACAAGCAGCCCTTTAGGCTGCTTTTTTTTATGGCATTCATTTTGCTTATTAGTATTACGTTTTTTAAAAAAAGTATGACTAAAAGGCAAAGCTATGGGTTATGTTGCAAGAGAACTCAGCCAAAAAAAGAAAATATTCTTTGGATTTGGCTCCTTTTTGATTCCAATTTTGATGTGGTGTGCCATTAGCTATCTACCTATGTTTTGGCATCCTCAAGTGCACATTACTGATGCAGGTAGTAGTGCTTTTTTACAAGTCGACAGCCGTGTAGATCGGGCAGAGTTCTATCAGCAAGCACAAATTGCCGTGGATCAAGGCTTGGAGCCACCTCAAGGTCTACTCAGCAATCCGATTTATCTGCCTGCACCGCATGAGGTTGCACGAGCGTTAGTCACCGCATTTACCACTGCTCCAGCGCAAGACAATGCGCCATGGTTTCATGAGAGTTTATGGCACAGTATTCAACTGGTGTTTAGTGCCTTTTTGATTTCATCTCTGATTGGTATTCCTTTAGGGATTTTGTGTGGTTTTTCTAAAACCTTGTCACAACTGACAGAACCTTTTGTTGAATTCTTTCGTTATTTGCCAGCCCCTGCCTTTGGCGCACTTGCCGTCGCGATTTTGGGCATTAATGATGCACCCAAGATCGCCATTATTGTGGTGGGTACTTTGTTTCAACAAATCCTAATTATTGCCAACACCACCAAAGCCGTCGATAAAAGTCTCATCGAGGCGGGTTTTACCTTAGGCACCAATAAAATCAAAAGCTTATTTCATGTGGTGATTCCTGCTGCCTTGCCTGATATTTACCGAGATCTAAGGGTATTACTGGGCTGGGCATGGACTTACTTAATTGTGGCAGAGTTGATTGGAAGCACCTCAGGGATTACCTGGTTTATTACCCAACAAGCCCGCTACCAAAATTTCGACAACGTATTTGCTGCAATTTTAATTATTGGCATCATTGGTCTGATCTGTGATGTGGTTCTAATGAAACTCGGACAACGTCTTTTTCAATGGAAAGCAGGAGTAAAATAATATGATGCATGCCGCATACTTTCAAAATCTTAAACAGCGCCCTGTGATCCTAGAAGCGAAACAACTTAGCCAAGTATTTCAGCAAGCGAAAACAGAGCGCACCGTTTTAAATCAAATCGATCTTAAAATTTATAAGCGTGAGTTTATTTGTGTCATTGGGCCATCAGGTTGTGGTAAATCAACCTTAAGCCGAGTGATCGCAGGTCTAGACCCTTACACTTCTGGCGAATTACGGGTAAACGATGCTTTAGTGACAGGTCCAAGCCCTGAACGTGGCATGGTGTTTCAAGGTTATACCCTTTTTCCTTGGAAAACCGTCAAAGAAAACGTGATGTTTGGGCCATTGATGAAAGGCGAAAGTCATTCATTGGCAGAAGCACATGCCAGAGAATGGATCAATATCATTGGTCTAGAAAAATATGAAGATCAGTATCCGCATCAATTGTCAGGCGGGATGAAACAACGTGTTGCCATTGCCCGTGCCTTAGTCAATGAACCCAAAGTTTTACTTATGGATGAACCTTTTGGCGCACTTGATCCGCATACTCGACAAAAAATGCAAAAGCACTTAATGGATTTATGGGCCAATATTGATATTACGATTATTTTTGTCACCCATGACATGGATGAAGCCATTTTACTGGCCGATCGCATTGTGGCTTTAAAAGCCAATCCTGGTGAGATCAAAGAAATTATTGAGGTCGATTTGCCGCGCCCACGTGATATTGAAGTGATGCAAAGCGCTGAGTTTAAAGCCCTAAGACAACGTGTCGATGCGCTGGTTCATGTCAATGATGATGAGCTTGATCCAGCATTGGCAGATTTGCCAAAAATTCCACGCATGACTCAAGTCAGCGTTAAATAGAAAAAGCGGCTTATCTTGAAGATAAGCCGCTTGTGTTTAAATCAGTTGGCGCTGAAAATCATGTTGCATAAATTGCTGAATACTCATGTCCTGTTGAATTAAAGCTTCAATATGCTCTGCGATGACATCATATAAGCGGCTATAGGCTTGCTGCTGTGGCACAAGTTGTTTGACTTGCATTTGCAAGTGTAGCAAGGCTTCAACATAGTCACATTCGCCCTGCTCAATCGCATAGACGTAACCGAGCACAGCGCCTTTTAGCAGTACATCATAGGCTAAGCCGTAACGCAATTGACAGGCAATAGAGCCTAAGACACGCTCATTGGCAGTGAGCTTTCGTAAAGGGTCACGTCCAACACGTAAACATGGGTCTTGATAGGCATGTGAACATGAATCCATAAAGCTTTGGCTTAAGCGAGTTAACTCATGACTATGCTGTGGAAGCGCCTGCCTTAAGCCTTGTTGTACCTGTGCCAGCAATTGCAGCATAAAGCGTTTCACTTGATCATCTGCTAAGGCCACCCCAATATTTTGATGGCCTCGCAGCATGGCATACCAAGCCAACATGGCATGTACACCGTTCCATAGGCGGTTTTTAATAAGTTGAATTTGATGGATATCATCCACCAAATGCATTTGGCGCATTTTTTTCAAGAGTGGACTGTTATTTTCCACATACAGTGGCATATCTGTTTCTGCTTGGAACAAAATGAGATCGATATGCTGCAAACTATGGCTGGGCTGAAAGTTTTTTTGTAGATCAGCCACATAGAGTCCGGCTTGATGTTCTTGCTCACGACTTAAGGCGGTTGCATCATCTAAATCAACTTGGATATTTTCCTCTTCCGCTTGCTGTTGCTTAAAAATGTTGTATTTAATACGAAGCTGGCGATAGAGTTTTTGCTCGGAGAGCTTAGATACCATGCGGTTGACGACTGTATCGCAGATAAAATGGCGTTTTAAAATATCTGCTGCAATTTGCGGATTGGTAAGTTCAAGCAAGGCGTGTTTTAAGGCCTGTTCAAATAAGGTTTTGGCACCCACTTTATTTAAAATCAGTAACAAGGTCAGTCCCTGTTCTTGGTCGCCATAGTGTTTAAAACGCGCATACAGTGCACTTGCAATGGTCGGCATGTCTTCTAACAGTGCAGCTTCAGGCAAACAAATCGCCACTAAGCTAGACTGAATATACATCTCATGCATTTGTGACTGATCATGGGCATCGACAATCTGAATATGATCAATTCGCTCATCATATGAATGCTGTCCATAACGGATGCAGTAGCTGCCAAAGGCATTGACTGTAGATTGATACAGTCGATTACGGGTAGAGGCATAAATTTTTTGTGGACGTGTATAGCCATCCCAGTGGGATAACACTTGCGCTAAATATCCCCCACCAATGGCACCAAAGCCATGAATAGCCACTTGATGTTGATTTAAAGTTTGTGGAAACGGCGTATGTAATTCGGGCATCGGTAAAATGGGTACACAGCGATCTAGATCCTGTAAGTAGCTGAGGACATCAAGGTAAAAGTAATCAGCTCGATCTAACATATCAGCGCTTGGTACTTTTATATCTTGAAACAAGATGGTAATGCCACCCGCTTCATACGCAGATTTTAAGCCATTATCCGAGTCTTCAAACATTAAACACTGTTTTGGACTGAGATTAATCTTCTGAGCCGCATTGAGAAAGATTTCTGGATGTGGCTTGCCCCGTTGTACTTCATCACCACAAACCAAAACATCAAAAAATTTATAGACATTGGCATTAATTAAATATTCTTCTGCAATCGCACGGCGACTTGAAGTCGCAACAGCCATCTTTAAGCCAGATTTGCGTAGGCGTTCAAGTACCTGTACTAAGCCGGGCTTCACAGGAACGCCATATTGTCGCACATGCTCTAGTTCTAACTCATCAGCACGTTTACGAATCAATGCGTAGGGAATATCGGTTCCATATTGTTGTTGAGCGAGCTGCTCTGCGCTTTTGGCACTTAAGCCTAAACATTGCATAAGATAATCATGCGAAAATTCTACCCCAATCAGTTCTTTTGATGCTTGTTGTAAAGTATTGAAACGTAGACGTTCAGTATCGAACATCGTACCGTCCATATCGAAAATTGCGCCGTGTATAACATGTGTTTTAAAGTCTAGCATCTGTGTATTTGTTCTCCATAAGCGTTCAAGGTTTGCTCAACACCATAGGAAAATCAGATCAATAAATATAGGAAATTTAAAAAATGTAATACTTGAGATTATTTTTTAATCAAACGGGCTTGCATATGACTCATTTTTGTAAGATTAAGAAACTTCATGTAACTCGTGTGTAAATTTATTGAAATGAATTTTATAAAGGCTGATTATGAGTTGGGCTAATATAACCTGAATCATGGATAAGCCTAGTTTCACATCGTTATAAATTGAGACTTATTTTGATGACAGATTTGATAAGTACATAAGGATGCGTAAATTCCAGCGAAATAACCTGAAATGGAACGATGGCCACTGCTTACTAGGTTGTATTATTGCTTCAATAAGCTAAAGATGGTCTCTATTTTATTGCGTTGTCTCAGCATGACTTCATCCTCTGATGATAGATCCACTCGTCGCATATTCTTGCGATGATAAGTAATTAATTCAATACCTTGCCTAGCTAATTTATCTTTCGCACAGAATAAAGTAGTAAGCTCGAACATAGGATGGCTGGTTGAATAGTTTGTGTGGTAACTCACTTATCAACTAAGTTATCTTTTTTTTCAACTGAATTTCTTATCCATGATTCGGGTTAATGTAAATTGTTTTAAAGGATAGATCCTAAAAAACTTATATTTTTAATGAATTTAAGTTTTTTCTAAAAAATAAACTTTAGTGTTTCTCAAAATTCTCATATTTATGATGCTAGTAATCAAATGAAGTAATCGAAGTGTTGACGAGAGATGATTATAAATTATTTTAGAGCAATTAAATTTTGTAATATTTTGCCCCATATATAGTGGTCAACAAATATTGGACACAGTTTTAAGTTCATTTTCAGCCTGACAAGGACTGATACCATCGTTAAATCGATGAGGTCGTATCTGATTGTAGTATTCCATCAGATACAGACCAACATCTAGCTTCGCTTCTTCAATTGAGCTGTATCCCAATTTGGGAATCCACTCAGTCTTGAGACTTCTAAAAAGCCTTTCTGTTGGGGCATT
>NZ_JCAKMX010000018.1:0-86292 GCF_059515825.1 Acinetobacter sp. CY17 | reverse complement strand
AAAATCACTACAAACAACTTGATTTAGTTAACGCTAACGAACAAAATAGACGACTCAGATATATCCTGTTAATAACTCATTTGACGAAAGTTAGGCATTTGTAAGACCTGATGAGTAAGCATCCAAGTTGTGCTGGCGACAATAGCAAGAGTGAACCACCTGATCCCTTCCCGAACTCAGAAGTGAAACCTCTTAGCGCTGATGGTAGTGTGGGGTTACCCATGTGAGAGTAAGTCATCGCCAGCTCATTATTCTAAAAATCCCTCGATCGTTGATCGGGGGATTTTTTTTCGCCTATAAAAAAATTACCATTTATAAATGTAAAAAAAGCCCGATTGGGCTTTTAATTTAATGGCTATTGCTTTGATCAGCTTCTGCAATTTCTTGGCTGCATTTTTTAACTTCGATTAAGAGATGTCCTAGCATCACATCTTTACTGGTAATGGCTACTATTAGCATTGGATACTTCTGATTTGGTATAGCACTGATCAAGGCTTTTCCATTTTCTGCATCCAAAGTAATACTTTGACAACCATTTAGATTGATTTCACCCAAAAAGGCCTGCACCATCGCTAAAATTGAACTGCTGATTGCAGCTAACTTACTGGAATTCTTTACATTTTTTTTATGTACTGAGCTTAATTCAAAGCCATCAGTTGAACATAGCATGACATACTCTAAGCCATTCACTTCATTTAGAATTGTAGTTAGCTTTTCATGTGCAAAACTGATTAAGTAATCTGGTGCTGAACGTTGTACTAGCATAATGATTCAATCTTTTTAATGAACAAAATTTACCTCAGCATTGGCGATCAATGCATCCACCATTAATAAAACATCTTCTTTAACACGTGCATCTACGAAAAATAATGGATATTTATGAGGTTGTTGCTGTTGCCAATGACGATAAATAGATGTGCTATGTGGAGTTTTTTCGTCAATATGGGTGATACCGATAATGATATTATCACTCATTGTTTGGAAGGTACTCAGATATTGTTCTAAGGCTTCAATTGGATCCTTTTGAGTATGATCGATTAGCAAAATGGTACCTAAAGCTCCTTTACAGATGACCCCCCACATAAAGTTAAAGCGTTCTTGACCAGGTGTACCATACAGACCGACTTTAATATCATCTTCAAGTGAAATTTCACCATAATCGATACCTACGGTGGTTAAGCTTTTTTGATGGGCGGCAAGATCAGTATTAACAGCTTCGGTACTCAGTACTTCAATTTGTGAAATGGTTTTAATTGCTGCACTTTTACCTGCACCCATAGCGCCTGCAAATACAATTTTATATTGTTGTAGAATCATGTAGATAACCTTGTTATAAACCTAGTTTCTTACGCAATTTTCCAAAAAAATTACGTAATGCAGAGGTGGGTTGTTCAATGGGTGCGCTTGTTGTAATTCTTTTGAAACGAGGGTCAGCTTGTTGCTCAGTAATGGCTTCTATGCTGTCACTGACTAAACCAGTGAATATAAAGCGATAAATGAACGTTAAAGGAATACCTGAATGTTCATGAATATAATCTAAATGTGCGCCATGTTGTAAGTAGGCAGCAATTTTGAAAATATCTTTTTGGTCTTTGTGTTGTAGCGGTTGAGGCCAATATTTTAGACGATAATAACCCGTATAGCTCGGTACTAGGGTCCCCACATTTTGCCACACAAAATTCCATAGACCATATTGTAGATCATAAGCTTTATTCTTATGACAAAAACGCACGACGTTATTTAAATCTGCATGTTGTATATGAATACTACTTTGTCCAACTGTGGTCAAACCATTGGCTAACCAAAATTGATTATTGGGCTTATCAATTAAGGCAATTTTGGTATCGCCGGCAATTAAAATACATTGACGATAATCTGTGCTGTTCCATAGTTTTTGTTGCAAGTTTTCAAAGTATTTATAGTGAATGCTTTCATAAAATAAAGCCCCTGTAAGTACACTTGGCGTTGGTACAAAAGCGGGTTCAATTATCTGCTGTGAGGCTTTTTTAATTTCTTCTTGAAAATCAGGAGCTTTATTCGTTTTTTTAAGTACAATATTTTCTTGAATTGGATAATGACTGTGTGGTGTTGTTGCTATAGGCGTATTTTGAATTTCATCGACAGCTTGAGTGCTTTGTAACTGTTTAAACAGTTCATCTACTTTATGGTGTTGTGGTTGGCTAGAGGGCAGCGATTGTTGTAGCTGATCAGTGATTTGATCAAGATGAGCTAAGGATGAATGAGACTTGCTGCTTTGACCTAAAATATGTTGTTCAAACCAAAAGCTAAGAGCTTTTTCTTCAATTGGTAGATAAAAAGTACTTTGAATCACTTGGCTTTGTATCAGCGGATCATGAGCAATTTTAAGGGTTTTTAAATTCGGGCGCTGACGAATAGTAACAATGTTAGGCAAGTCATAAAATAAATGACTAATGAGCAATATATCTAAAGTGGCATCATTAATATTAGTCCAATTGACACTGTACTCTTTAGGTAAAAGACGTTCGATAATACGTTTGAGTTCATCGATTGTAGTGAGTTTTAAACCAAAGACAGAAATATTAAGTTGCTTGTTCACGATAAGCCTATGTGACAGGGAGGAGAGGTGAAGCAAACTTAAGTTTGCTTCACTTTAAGCGAATCAAGAAAAATCAAGTTCGCGTTCAAAACCTTTAAGTTCATGACGTGCCATAGCAAGATTAGCTTTAGAACGGTCTAAAACAAGATATAAGAATAAGCTGTCATTGGATTCAAGTGGACGGATCAAATGATATTGCTTACTCAAAGTAATTAAAATATCTTCAATAGTATCGTCAAGACTGAGTGCTTTAGCAACCTTGCGTTTAGCACGTACCACTTCTGTGTTACCTGCTGCTGCCAATTCTAAATCAATATTAGATGTATTTTTAGTGGCAAGTGCTAGACCACTTTCGCTGTCTACTAACGCTGCTGCAACAAAACCGTCGATCTCGCTCAAGCTATCTAGAGTAACTTTTGCCATGATTTTCCCCTTAAGAAATTTTTTATCTAAATCTACGTGCTATCATAAAAATCTTGTTTAGATCTATGATCATCGTTTGCTCTAATCTAGCATTTTTCTCATATTTATCAATGTAAATATCTCTGAGTATTGAAAAAGGCTTGTGGCTTTAATTTTTATAAGTTAATAAAAAATAAGAGAATTTTTAAATAGACTTAGCATTATCTAAGTAATTATGTGATGTATGTATCACATATTAATAAAAAAACTCAATGCGACAGCACTCGGTGTTTTTGTATCAAAACTGTAGCTTAATTGAAACGGACCTATATTCCATACAGTTTAGGGAGATTCTATGTCGCAGCAGCACGTATGCAGTTCTTATATTGAGTATGGTAGTCCTGCATTTAGAGCAGTGTTATATGCTTTATTTTTGGCTGGCTTTGCAATTTTTTCTTCTTTGTACTGTGTGCAACCTATGATGCCACTTTTGGCAGATTTTTTTATCGTTTCTGCAACACAGAGTAGTTTCCCACTTTCATTTTCTACAGTTGCCCTTGCCCTTGGCTTATTGTTGAGTGGTTTGCTCTCTGACCGCTTTGGCCGTAAACCATTAATGCTCAGTGGCTTATTTGCAGCAGCATTTTTGTTAATGTTAAGTGCTATTTTACCGTATTGGACATTTTTCTTAGCCAGTCGAGTTTTCATTGGATTGGCGGTGAGCGGTGTCGCCGCAGTTGCCATGACCTATATTGGCGAAGAAATTGCAGAAAAAGATGTAGGCTTAGCGATGGGCCTATATATCTCAGGCACTGCGATTGGGGGAATGAGTGGCCGTTTAATTGCCGGAGTACTGGTTGATTTTATTTCATGGCAAAGCACGACATTGCTGATTGCGGTGATTAATTTGGGCATTGCGATAAGTTTCTATTATTTACTGCCAAACTCTAAGCATTTTACCCCTTACCCTATGCAATGGCAGCGCTTTAGTCGCTCGATTCAAAACAGCTTTGCAGATCAGAAGTTAAGGTTGCTATTTTTGCAAGGTTTTATCCTCATGGGGTGTTTTGTCAGTGTTTTTAATTATATGAGTTATCACTTACTGCAAGCACCATTTTATTTATCGCAAGTGTGGATCGGTGTGTTGTCATTAACCTACTTGGCTGGCATTTATAGTTCACCGCGTGCTGCTCAGTGGGGTAATCAGTTTGGCCGTGATCGGGTGCTACCCATGATGTTGCTGCTGATGTTAGTGGGGGTAAGTTTAATGTTGAGTGAATCTTTGTGGATTTTACTGTTGGGGTTGCTTTTATTTAGCTTTGCCTTTTTTGCAGCACACTCTATTACCAGTAGCTGGGTGGCAGTACAGGCTTTACAGTATCGAGCAGTAGGTTCATCGCTGTATTTGTTTAGCTATTATATGGGTTCAAGTATTTTGGGAAGCAGTAGTGGCATGCTGTGGGAAACAGCAGGTTGGCTGGGTTTAATTGTAGGTGTGTCAAGTCTGTTAATTCTGGGCGTGGCGATTGCTTGGCAATTAAAAGCCCCTCAGTAGAATTAAACGACCCAGGAATTAATTGCAGGGTTTTGTATAAATTATAATCAAGCAAATCTTGGCTAATTCGTGGTAAAATGCTCGGCTTTCATCTTTGATCTTATTTTTAGATCTCCTATCATCTGCCAGCCGAGAATTGCTAGCCATGTCTACTGCTTATACCATGCAGACAGCGCCAACCGCGTTGTTTGATTACGACAAATATTGGGCGTCTTGTTTTGAACCTGCGCCATTTTTGCCGATGTCACGCGAGGAAATGGATCAACTCGGTTGGGACTCATGTGATTTTATTTTAGTGTGCGGTGATGCTTATATCGATCATCCATCATTCTGTTCGGGCATTATTGGTCGTACCTTAGAGGCACAAGGCTTCCGTGTGGGTATTATTGCGCAGCCAGACTGGACAGATGTTGAAGCATTCCGTGTCTTGGGCAAGCCCAATATTGCGTGGGGTGTAACAGCAGGTAACATGGATTCCATGATTAACCGTTATACCGCAGACCGTAAAATCCGTTCTGATGATGCATATTCTCCTGATAATCAACCAAATAAACGCCCAGACCGTGCGGCAACTGTATATTGCCAACGTGTACGTGAAGCGTATCCTGATGTGCCTGTACTATTAGGGGGGATTGAAGCTTCGCTACGTCGTATTGCGCATTATGATTATTGGTCAGATAAAGTCCGTCGTTCGGTGTTGATGGACTCTAAAGCTGATCTTTTGATGTATGGTAACGGTGAGCGCTCGATCACTGAGGTCATGCATCGTTTAGCACGCGGTGAGAAAATTCACGAAATCACAGACGTTCGTGGTACAGCATTTATTATTAATAAGCATAACCGTGCTTCTAAAGCAAAATTTGTTGAAATTGCCTCTAATGATGTTGATACGGTCGGTCGTGTTGATCCAATCATCAACCCTTATGTGATGACTGAAGATTTAGAAGGCTGTGAAATTGAGCAGGGCAAAGACCTAAGCCAATATCAAGGTTTCCAAAAAGAAGTTGTGGCCAATCCAATTGTGCATGAAGGCGATAATTTGGATGAAAACACCCAGATTGTACAGTTACAGCCATCTTCAAAAGCCATTAAACATAAGTTGCCAGCACGTGAATTGGCTGTAATTCGTTTACCAGCCTATGAAGAAGTGTCAACTGACCCTGTTTTATATGCGCATGCCAACCGAATTTTGCATTTAGAGACTAATCCAGGTAATGCACGTGCCATGGTACAAAAACATGGCGAACGTGATGTATGGTTGAATCCACCACCAATTCCATTGACCACTGAAGAAATGGACTATGTTTTTGACTTGCCTTATGCACGTTTACCACATCCAGCTTATGGCAATGCACGTTTCCCAGCTTTTGATATGATCAAGTTCTCGGTGAACATCATGCGGGGTTGCTTTGGGGGTTGTACCTTCTGTTCAATTACAGAACATGAAGGGCGTATTATTCAAAACCGTTCTGAAGAATCAATTTTACGTGAAGTGGAAAAGATTCGTGATACTGCACCTGGATTCACCGGTATTATTTCGGATTTAGGTGGTCCTACTGCCAACATGTACCGTTTGGCCTGTAAAGATCCTGAAATTGAAAAAAACTGTCGTAAACCGTCGTGTGTATTCCCAGGTGTATGTCAAAACTTACATACTGATCATGCGCCGTTAACGCAGTTGTATCGTAAAGCACGTAGCTTACCGGGCATTAAAAAAATCTTAATTGGTTCAGGTTTACGTTATGATTTAGCGGTTTTAAACCCTGAATATGTTAAAGAACTTGTGACCCATCACGTGGGTGGTTATTTAAAGATTGCGCCTGAGCATACTGAAAAAGGCCCACTCAATAAAATGATGAAGCCGGGGATTGGGACTTACGACCGCTTTAAGCAAATGTTTGATCGCTTTAGTAAAGAAGCTGGTAAAGAACAGTACCTTATTCCTTACTTTATTGCAGCACATCCGGGTACGACCGACTATGACATGATGAACCTTGCGATTTGGTTGAAGAAGAATGGTTTCCGTGCTGACCAAGTACAGACTTTCTACCCATCACCAATGGCAACAGCAACCACCATGTACTACACCGGTAAAAACCCGCTTGCAAAAGTGGCGCGTTATACCGAGCAAGTTGACATTGTAAAAGGTGAAAAACGTCGTCGTCTGCATAAAGCATTCTTACGTTACCATGATCCAAATAACTGGCCAATGCTACGTGATGCTTTACGTGAAATGGGGCGCCAAGATTTAATTGGTAACTCAAAACAGCATTTGATTCCAACCTATCAGCCTGCAAGTGTTGAAGGTGAATACAAATCAGCACGTAAGAAGAACTCAAGTGTGGCAGGCGATTCAGCTAAACGTAATACGCAGTCACGTCCTTCAAATACCAAGAAGCGTCCTGAACGTGGGCAAATCTTAACCCAACACACGGGTTTACCACCACGTGAAACAGGCGATAGTAAAAAGCCATTTAGTGGCAAGCCAAAGGCTAAATCTAAACCTAAATCACGTGCTTAATCGCATAATTAAAAAAGGACGCTGAGGCGTCCTTTTTTAATGACTGTTTTATCGGAATTACAGCTTTTGTGGTGAAAAACGTCTTGTGAGCGGGTTAAAAAGTAGCTAAATTGGTGAGCATACAAAGGAATTGTATCCAACTCAGATTTTGGTCTGAGTCCCACAAAAGAATAAAATATAACAATTAGGGAAATAGAAATGTGGATGTATATACTGATTGGCATTCTTGTCCTAGGATGCTTAGGGCTATTGCTCAATCAGATTGCGCTAACTCATCGCCCCAGTGACAGTGTCTTAAAACAACGTGCGATCTTTAGTCCGCAACAGCAATTGATTTATAGTCGCTTAAAAACATTGTTACCTGAACAACATATTTTGGCACAGGTATCTTTTGATGCTTTACTCACCACCAAATATCCAAGAACGCGATATAAATACCGTAATATGGTGGCCGATTTTGTTTTACTTGATCAACATCATCATATTATTGCTGTGGTGGGCTTAAATGAAATGCACGGTTTAAAGCGTCTCAAGAATGCCCAATATCAAGATGATCTATTAAAAATGGCAGGGTACAAAGTATTGCGCTATCCGTATTTACCCGAGCTCAGTGAACTCAAGCGTGATTTTTTAAATGCGCATATTTTGCATGATCAGCAGTTTGAAACGCAGCATCGGGACAAACGCTATCAGTTGAGCCATGCCCCGATGTAGATTTTATTCAGGTTTTACTGCAACGACGGTCATTTCAACCAAAACATCAGGCTGATACATCTTGGCTTCTACACAGGTGCGAGGTAGTGCTTGTATATCAGCAACCCAAGCATCCCAAATTTCGTTAAACGCGTCATAATCTTGTTCGATATCTTTAAGATAAATAGTCACAGACATAATATGGGATTTATCTGTACCTGCATCTGCTAAAAATTGATCGATGATATCTAAAGTTTGCTGAGTTTGTCCACGAATATCTAAGCTAGTGTCATTGGCAAGTTGTCCTGCTAAATGCACCAATTGTCCTGAGATTGCAATTTCAGAGAAACGCTGTGAAACATGTAAACGTTGTACTGCCATGATTTTATTCCTGTGATTTAGGCATCGTTGCTGCTACAAGTGTAGTGAGCAAACACCCAATTGCAAGATAAATAGCCACATAATGCCAAGAACCATTGCCCCAAATGACTAAAGAGGCAGCAATCATTGGGGTAAAGCCACCACCAATAATGCTGGCAACTTGATAGCCTACGCCTGCGCCACTGTAGCGATATTCGGTACCAAACAGCGCCGTGAAAATCGGTTGATGCACGCTGACCACCATATCATGCGCCACGTTAGCCAGTAAAATTGCCCCGATTACAATTAGCCAAGTATTTTGTGCATCAAGTGCCATAAAAAATGGAAAGGCAGACAGCGCACCAATGATACCACCCCAAACGCACATGGTTTTATGTTGAATTTTGTCAGAAATCCAAGCAAAAAAAGGAATACTGAAACAACTCATCGCGCCCACCATTAAGGTGATATTCAGGAAAAATTGTTTATCCATACCTAAGTTGTTGGTGGAATAGTTTAAGGCAAAATTAGTCACCAAATACATGGTCAGAAGCTCAGTCAAACGTAAAGCAATAATATAAAAGAAGGCTTTAGGATGATTCTTAATGGCTTGTAATATAGGTAATTTTTTTGGTTCTTGCTGTGCATGTACGACTTTTTCAACAAACTCTTGTGATTCTTCTTGGTCACGACGAATCCACATGGCTACAGCAATTAATACGATGCTTGCAATAAAGGGAATACGCCAAGCCCAGTCCATAAAGGCTTGTTCACCAAGGGTAGCAATAATCAGTGAGACTGCGCCAGTTGCGAGTACCAAGCCAACTCCATAGCCCACTTGCACACCACTGCTATACAGCGCTTTCTTTCCTTGAGGTGCATTTTCGACGGCCATTAAGGCGGCGCCGCCCCATTCACCCCCCACAGCAAACCCTTGAATAGCACGTAAAGTCACCAGTAGAACTGGCGCCCACCAACCAATGGCAGCAAAATTAGGTAATAAGCCAATGCCTACAGTAGCTACACCCATCAGAATAACAGTCAGGACCAGCATTTTTTTACGACCGAGTTTGTCGCCAAAATGCCCAAAGACTACACCACCCAATGGACGGAATAAGAAGCCCACGCCAAAGGTCGCTAAAGCGGCCAGCGTACCCATATTTTCGCCAATACTAGGAAAAAATTGATCTTTAAAAATCAGTGCGGCAACAATGCCATAGAGCAAAAAGTCATACCAATCCACCACAGCGCCAACAAAGCTAGACAGCGCAGCTTTACGTGCACGTTGTTCAGGTGAAATAGAGCTTGAAGATGCAGAATGCATAAAGGAGGGAACCCAGTTATTATCAGAGATGCCCTGCAATATTCGGATTGATCGTCGCGCCAATCACAGGACAGTGTGCCAAAAATAAAGGTGATTTTCAGCATCTCAGCACATACATGGGTAATGCATTGCCCAATTAGATTAACCTAAATTGGCTAAAATGGAATCACTATTTGTTAAAAAATGTGCTTGATGCTGTTTTTTTGTGCATTACCATAAATTCAGTTGGGTTTGCTCATCAGATTTTTGCAGTTGATAGACCCCTATACCAATCAAGCGAAAACGCAGTGAGGGTTGGATTTGCATTTCTTTAATGAGTTGTTCAAGTGCTTGAGAAAGTTCAGTTATATTCTGAAAAGGCTGTTTAAAACTTTTACTGTGTTCTAATACCTGAAAATGCGGTAGTTTAAGCTTGATACTCATCCCACGTGCGGTTAAATTTTTTTCAGTTAAGCTGTTCCAGATATCTTGGATCAGTTGCGGCCAATGTGCTTGGCATTGCTCAAGGTTTAGATTGTGCTCAAAAGTGGTTTCTTTGGAAATTTGCTGTCGTTCACGCTGCGCTTGTACGGGGCGATTATCAATACCTTGAGCATATAAAAATAGCTGTTGACCATATTTGCCAAAATGCTGAATGAGCACATTTTCCGCAATAGGTTGTAAGTCACCTAAAGTTTTGAAGCCAAGCGCTCGGAGTTTTTCTTGCGTAACCTGTCCTACACCAGGAATTTTGTTTAAGGCTAAATCTTGAATAAAATTCTGCACTTGATGCGGTTTGATCACACACATACCATTGGGTTTATGCCAATCAGAGGCGATTTTGGCCAAGAATTTATTGGGTGCAACCCCTGCTGAAGCAGTCAGTTGTGTGGTTTGATAAATCTCGGCACGAATCGCTTCTGCTACTGCGGTGGCACTGGCCAACCCTTGTAAATTTTCCGTGACATCTAAATAGGCTTCATCTAAAGAAAGTGGTTCAATAATTGAAGTATATTTTTGAAAAATTTGATGAATTTGTGCGGATACAGCACGGTATTCGGTAAAGTTAGGTTCAAGCACAATCACTTGAGGACATAGTTTTTTGGCTTGGCTCATGGGCATTGCTGAGTGTAAACCAAATTGTCTCGCTGGATAAGAAGCGGCAGCAATTACCGCCCGTGGATGATGGGAAGCAATCACCACAGGTAAATCAAGCAAATCTGGACGTTTACGCAGTTCAACCGAGGCGTAAAAGGCATCCATATCAATATGGATAATTTTGCGTAAGCTCATGTTAAGGGGCTTCAATTACCTGATTTTGAATTAAAAAATTCTGCCAATCTTGGGCATTACCATAAAATACGTTGAGATCAACTGGAGTAGAAATACCGGCAATTTTACCCGTGTGACTATGTTGCCAAAATAGCCATTGAGGTTGACCTTTTAAATCCGGCAAGCCTTTATATTCACGCACCCATAGTGGCGTATTGGAAAAATGTCCAGCTAAAACAATATTGTAAAAAGCTTTAGAGGTATAAAAAATGGGTTGTTTTTCATAATGCTGATACAGCTGATCATGCATTACTTGAATTTCTTGCAGCAGTTGTTCTTGAGTGTAGTGATTAATGCATTTGCTGTCATATTCTAAATCTATCACTGGGGGAAGCGCATCGGATTTTTTAGGCACAGTGGCTATAAAATGTTGTGCTTGAGTCTTGCCATCGCGGCATAAACGGTAGAAATGATAGGCACCTACATGCAAGCCCTGTTCGCGGGCTTGAAGCCAATTCTGCTGAAATTGACGATCACTAAAATCGCCACCTTCAGTGGCTTTTAAATAGACAAATTGATATTTTTGCGGTGAAATTTTTTGCCACTGAATGTTGTGTTGATGGTGGGAAACGTCAAAGCCTTGAATCGGAAATTCTGCAGCCTGAGTTTTAGCTTGTTGAAAAACAAAAATATAGATGAAAAGGCTGACTAAAGCGACAAGTGCGAATGCCCCAACTATCCAAACCAATGGCTTGGCATGAAGCGAAGAGCGTGGCATAAGCGTTCACCTAAATCAAAGATCAAAATATCATACTCCACTATACGGCGGTGTTTTTAGGAATCTGCCAAAAAATTGCCGCTGCAATAATATTAATCAGGCCCAAACAAATCAGACTCAAATGAAAAGCTTGTTCAATTTGAGCTGTACCTAAATAGGCAGTAAACAGATTGATTAAAGTACCTGCCAACGCCACGCCAATACTCATGGCCAGCATCATAATCATGGATAAAAAACTATTGCCACTACTGGCGTTTTGTTGCGATAAATCTTTTAAAGTGAGGGTGTTCATGGCAACAAACTGCAACGAATTGAGCAGACCAAAAATAAAGAAATGTAATGCACGTAACCAAAGCGGCATATCAGCTGTAGTTAAAGCAAAACTGGCAATACAGGCGCCAACCAATAAAGTATTAATAAGTAAAAAGCGACGATAGCCAAGCCATTGAATCAGTTTACGAATCATTGGTTTGGAAGCCAGTGATCCGAGTACCGTCGGAATCATCAATAAGCCTGTAGTAAAGGCATCAAAACCAAACGCCACTTGCAGCATCAGCGGTAAAATAAAGGGAATTGCATTGCCACCCAAACGGGCAAAACTATTGCCTAAAATACCAATAGTAAATATGCGATTGGCAAATAACTGACTACGAAACAAGGCATTTTGATGACTATGTGCATGATAGGCATATGCAGCCATGGCAGCTAAACTTAACCCAACTAGGCCTAAAGAAAAATATAAAGATTTTTCAGGGTTCGCAAAGTTTTCGATCCCGAGTGATAAGCCTACCATGGCCACAAACAGCATCAAAAAACCGCTAAAGTCAAAGCGTTTAACCTGATTTTCTGTAACATTAGGCATCACTTTATAAGTCATCCATGCGCCTAACACACCCATGGGCAAATTAATTAAAAAAATCCATTGCCATGAAGCATGCTCGACCATCCAACCCCCCAAGGTTGGGCCCATTAGCGGGCCGAGTAAACCCGCTAAACTCATGAGACTCATGGCCGATAAAAACTGATTACGTGGAATAATTTTAAGCATGGCTAAACGACCCACTGGCATGAGTAGTGCACCGCCTAAGCCTTGCAAGACGCGATAAAAAATCAGTTCAGTCAAGCTATTTGAAAAAGCACAGCCTAAAGAGGCAAGAGTAAAAATCACAATGGCGGCAAAATAAATATTGCGCACTCCAAAGCGATCCGCCAACCAGCCACTTAAAGGAATACAGGCCGCCACCGATAATACATAGGCCACCACCACGCTATGCATTTGCAAAGGGTCTTGCTGTAAGTGGCTAGCAATATTAGGTAAAGCAGTATTAATAATGGTGGTATCCAAACCCTGCATAAAAAAGCCAATAGACACCAACAGCACCAACAGACGAAATTGTGGTTGTAGGGCTTGATGAACAGGAGCTTGGGTCATAGCAGATATGGGGTCTGAGTATTTTTGCTGTAGTGTAATCCAACATCTTAATCAAAACTGTAATAAAGCGCAGCCGATTGCTATTTCTTGTGACAATATTTTCTTAAGAGATTCACATTGTTTTTCATGATTTTATCTAGGATTAACGCATTTAAATCTGCAATTGGGCTAAAAGTTCATGAAATTGTCATAAAAACGCCATAAGATCGCAATACATTTATGATCTAGCAATTTCTTGTTATGACGATTGAAATCTTAATGGTCATTGGCTTCTGTTTAGCGGCCTACTCCATTGTCGGAAACGATGTACCACAAACCTTAGGTACATTCCTTTCATCTAACTCCCATCGCCCTTGGTGGGTACTGTGGATCTTTGTCAGCAGTATCCTGATTGCGGTTCTCATGTACGGTTGGTATGCCTCTGGTGTAGGCGATGCCTCTTATGGCCGACTTGAAACCATTCCCTTCCCTGAGGGTGGCATTACTTGGCTGTATATTGTACCGCCGGTTTTATTATTGTTATTAACCAAATATGGTATTCCAGTCAGTACCACATTCTTGGTGCTCACCATTTTCTCACCATCGAGTCTAGGTTCGATGATGGTGAAGTCTATGATGGGTTATGCGGTTGCTTTTATTACTGCCTTAATCATCTACCGTTTTGTTGCCAACAGAATGACGGTGTACTTTAACCAAACCAAAGATCAAGAGCACTCAACTAAATGGGTGGTGCTACAGTGGTTATCGACAGCATTCTTGTGGAGCCAATGGCTGATTCAAGATTTAGCTAACATCTTTGTTTATGTGCCACGTCAAGTGCCATTTGAATTTTTGATGTTTGCGATTGTGGTCTTTGTGGTGTTGCTGGGCGTGATTCTGTACCAACGTGGTGGTGCGATTCAGAAGATTGTTGATACCAAAACAGATGTCAATGATGTGCGTGCTGCAACCATTGTTGACTTTATCTATGCGATTATTTTATTGATCTTCAAAGAGTGGAGTAATATTCCAATGAGTACCACATGGGTATTCTTGGGTTTACTTGCCGGTCGTGAATTTGCGATCTCGATGTTGATTCAAGCTGTAGGTAAGCGTCGTACTTCACGCAATGTGAGTAAAGATGCCATGAAACTGATGTTTGGTTTAGCGATGTCGGTTATCTTAGCGACAACTTTGCCATGGTTCTATAACACCGTAACGGCATTAGCGTCTTAACTGTTCTTCATCAAAGAAGCGAGCTTCATGCTCGCTTTTTTTGTGCCTAGATGGCTACATTGTGTGGCGTAGATAAGTTATTTAATACACTATAAATCTGTTGAACATCTTCACAAACAATCAATTTAGCCCGATGTTGAGGTGGTAAAAAGCCTTCTAATACCGCATGGTCGAGCTGGGCAATTAAATGATCATAAAAGCCATTTACGTTATACAGCATCATGGGTTTTTGATGCTGATTCAGTTGCCCCCAAGTGGCTACTTCTAAAATTTCTTCAAAAGTACCTAAACCCCCAGGCAGTGCAACAAAGGCACTGGCACGTTCAGCCATAAGGGCTTTACGTTCATGCATGCTTTTAACGACGTGTAATTCAGTTAAGTAGTTATGAGCGCGTTCATAATCGAGCATAAATTCAGGAATAACCCCCACAGCTTCACCGCCGTGTTCAATCATGCTATCGGCGACCTGACCCATTAAGCCAATACTGGCACCCCCATAAACCAAGCCAAAGCCGTGTTGAGCCAGTCCTTGAGCTAAATCAATCGCGGTGCGTAAATAAATGGGGTTATTGCCCACGCGTGAGCCGCAATATAAGGCAATGAGAGGTTGAGTGGTTTGTATAGTGAGAGGATTTAATTGTTGTGGCATTTTTACTTCGCTATTCATCTTTTTATTCACCTTAGCATCTTCTTATTGTTCACTCTAGCTTATGCAATAAATATGACAATTTATCGAAAACGCAGATTTAGATACAAAATCGCGACTAAAATCACCCTGTGATAAAAAAGATGAATTTCAGCTAAATCTTGCCTATACTGAAATTCTGTTTAACAACACAGCAACCAATATGAGTAGTGGTAGTGATTGGTATCGCTCCGAGAAAATAAATTATTATTTTTTTAATCAGCATAATAATAGGGTCAACTTGCAGGAGCGTCAGCCATGATTTTTGAATGGATGTCAGATCCTGCAGCATGGGTTGGTCTGGCAACTTTAATTATTCTAGAAATTGTTTTGGGTATTGATAACCTAGTCTTTATTGCCATTCTGGCAGAAAAATTGCCGCCAGAACAACGTAATGCAGCGCGTATTTTAGGTTTAATGCTCGCTTTAGGCATGCGCCTCATCTTACTTGCCTCTATTGCATGGGTCGTTACGCTCACCGCACCTTTATTTTCTATTTTTGGACATGCCTTCTCAGGACGTGATCTGATTATGCTCTTTGGTGGGATATTTTTGCTGTTTAAAGGCACCATGGAATTGCGTGAGCGCCTCGAGAGCAAGCCCATTCAAAAAGAAGAAAATCCAGTCCATGCCGTCTTTTGGATGGTAATTGTGCAGATTGTGGTGTTAGATGCGGTCTTCTCACTCGATAGTGTGATTACTGCGGTTGGCATGGTCAAAGAATTATCCGTGATGATGTTGGCAGTGATTATTGCCATGATCATTATGTTGTGGGCATCCAAAGCCTTAATGGACTTTGTCAATAGAAATCCAACGGTAGTGATTTTATGCCTATGCTTTTTAATGATGATTGGTTTCTCATTATTGGTAGAAGGCTTTGGTTTCCATATTCCAAAAGGCTATCTATACGCTGCAATTGGCTTCTCAGTCTTGATTGAGTTTTTAAATCAACTGATGCGTCGTAACCAAGAAAAATTAGTGACCACCACCGATTTACGTTATCGCACTGCGTCGGCGGTAATGCGAATGTTAGGCGGTAAAAAAGTTGAGAGTTCACATAATCCTGATGTGTTAGCCACCCGTGCTTTTGCTGATGAGGTCTTTGCTGAGCAAAATGGCGTTTATCATAGCGTGATGGTACAAGGGGTGCTTGGTTTATCGGAACGTCCGGTAAAATCAGTAATGACGCCGCGACCTGAACTTGAATGGTTAGACTTAGATGCCAGTCCTGCCGAGATCAAAGCGCAGTTACTCAGTATTACGCATTCACGCTTAATTGTGGCACATGGTGAACTCGACAACATTGCGGGTGTAGTATTGACCCATAAAGTCCTGAATGAATATGTGGAAACAGGTGTACTGGATTTTGAAAAACATCTGCGTGAACCGGTGATTGTGCACGAAAATGCGCAAGTGTTGATGGTGATGGAACAGCTACGCCAAGCGCCACTACAAATGGCGATTGTGTTAAATGAATATGGCTCAATTGAAGGCATTGCCACACCGATTGATGTTTTAGAAGCCATTGCCGGTGAATTTCCAGATGAAGATGAGTTGGAAAGTGCAGCAGAAAGCTTAGAAGATGGCACTTTAATGCTAGATGGCTCAACTGATATCCGTCACGTATCGTTATTATTAGGGCGTGATTTGGTGGATGAAGCAGAAGAATATTCAACCTTGTCTGGCTATATCTTATTTCATTTGGGACGCTTGCCAGAAAATGGTGAAAAACTCAAAGCGGATGAGCATATCTTTGAAGTTGTTACGATGGATGGCCATAAAATCGAGAAAGTGCATATTATCCAAAATCCACAAGCCAACATTTAAGCCTTGGGCTTAGAATCAGGTTAAAATAGCTCGCATTGTCGAGCTATTTTTTTAACTTATGTCTAATGCATGCCCATGTGGTAACCCCGATTACAGCAGTTGCTGTCAGCCTTTACATTTAGGTCAAAGCGTGGCGCAAAGTGCTGAGCAACTGATGCGTTCACGTTATAGCGCTTTTGCCAAACAGCAGATTGACTATATTGTCAAAACTACTGCGTTATTACAGCAACAGCATTTGGATGTAGCAGCCATTGCCGATTGGAGCAAGGCCAATCAATGGCTGAAACTTGAAGTGGTGCAAGCACAAGAAAAGCTTGATAAAAACCATGCGCAAGTAGAATTTAAAGCGCATTATCATGATGGTAAACAAGCACAAGTGCATCACGAAGTTTCGCATTTTGTGAAACATGAGGGACTGTGGTATTTCTTAGATCCGACCAATGAAATTTTCCCTAGCATGAAGCAGCCCTGCGTTTGTGGCTCGGCTAAAAAATTTAAGCAATGTTGTGCACAATTTTTGTAACTTTTTTGACAATTTGGCTTAGAATAGCGCGCACGAATTAGCCGATATGATGGATTTCAGGCGATGTTACTTACCGTTATTTATATTATTGCGATTACGGCTGAAGCGATGACCGGTGCGTTGTCGGCAGGTCGGCGTAGTATGGATTGGTTTGGTGTGGTGATTATTGCCTGTGTGACCGCTTTAGGGGGCGGTTCGGTGCGTGACGTATTACTTGGCCATTATCCCTTAACTTGGGTGAAGCATCCTGAATATTTGGTTCTGACCTGCGCTGCGGCATTTTTTACCATTATGATTGCCAAATGGATGCGCCATTTACGTTCAGTGTTCTTACTCTTAGATGCCTTAGGTCTAATTGGCTTTACCATTATTGGCTGTCAAATTGCCCTTGAGATGGGGCATGGTTTTGTGGTCTCAGCCGTTGCAGGGGTACTGACGGGTGTCTCTGGGGGGATTTTACGCGATATTTTATGTAATGACGTGCCTTTAGTCTTTCGCCGTGAGCTGTATGCCAGTATTTCTTTTGTGGCGGTCATTTGTTATTGGTTATGTTTAAAGATAGGTTTATCGCTGGAATTAACTGTAATTGCCACTTTAGTATTTGGTTTTTCACTGCGTTGTATCGCGATTTACTTTGGGCTAGAAATGCCAAAATTCATTTACAAAGAAGATGACGAGCAATCAGCATCTTCTAAAGATGCTTCATAAATGACTTAACAATAAAGGCTGACCTGATTAAAAAATTGCAGATATTTTGAGCAATATGGCGTATAACAAAAGGCAAAATCATAAATCCTGTTGTGAAAGCAGCATGCTTCCTTTCACCAAATCAGAGATCTTGTTATGGATTTAGTCTCTCGGATTCAACGCTTACCGATTGGTAAGTTCCACTACACCTTGCTATGGGTCATCGGATTGGGCTGGATGTTCGATGCCATGGATACCGGTCTAATTTCCTTTATTTTAGCTAAAATGTCTGAAGACTGGGCCATGACCCCAACCGAAAAAGGTTGGGTGGTATCCATTGGCTTTGTGGGAATGGCCATTGGTGCAGTGTGCTCTGGCGCTATGGCAGACCGTATTGGGCGTAAAACTGTATTTGCCACCACTTTGGTTATTTATAGTTTAGCAACTGCAGCCTGTGCTTTTGCACCAAACCTCACATGGTTACTGGTATTACGTTTTATTGTAGGCTTAGGTTTAGGCGGGCAATTACCTGTAGCGGTTACTTTGGTCAGTGAATATATTCCAGCGCATGTGCGTGGTCGTTTCATTGTCTTGCTTGAGAGTTTCTGGGGCTTAGGTTGGTTGTGTGCGGCTTTAGTCTCTTATTTTGTTATCCCAAAATTTGATTGGCATATGGCCTTTTTAATTGGTGGTATTCCGGCTTTATATGCCATTGTGATTTGGAAGATGGTGCCTGAATCGATTCCCTATTTAATTAACCGCGGTCGTATTGATGAAGCACATCGTTTGGTGCAAAGCATTGAGCGTAAATGCGGTGTTGAAGTGATTGAAACGATTGAGGTTAAACAAGTTTCTGATCAAAAAGAAATCTCTTTTAAGCAATTGTGGTCAGGCGTGTTTGCACGTCGTACTTTAATGCTATGGCTGATTTGGTTTGGCATTGTCTATTCTTATTACGGTATCTTTACATGGTTGCCAAGCTTGTTGGTTAAACAAGGCTATAGCATTGTGCAATCCTTTGAATATGTCTTGGTGATGATTTTAGCCCAGCTTCCGGGTTACATTGTTGCAGCATGGTTGGTGGAATGGTGGGGACGTAAAGCAACACTTGCGGTGTTTATTGGCATGTGTGCAGTTTCAGCATATTTCTTTGGTCAAGCCGATAGTGTCGCTTTGATTGTGCTGTGGGGATGCTTACTGTCCTTCTTTAACTTAGGTGCATGGGGAGTGCTATACACTTATACGCCAGAGCAGTATCCAACCAACATTCGTGCCTTTGGCTCAGGTTGGGCAGGTGCCATTGGTCGTATTGGCGGTATTGTTGCGCCTATGGTGGTGACGCACTTAATGGTCAAAGACAACGGCTTTAGTTATGTCTTTATGATGTTTACTGCGGTATTAGTTGCAGTGGCATTGGTAATTTTGGTCTTAGGTGAAGAAACCAAGGGCCGTACTTTAGAATCAATTTCTAAGTAAATAAAAACAAGATGCTTGAATAAGCGTCATGAAATGTCGCAGATGTATTTCTGATTAGGTTTCATCTGCGACATCGCATTATAATTCAAACAGACAAAAACACGATTTTAGGACTATAGGTTGTTATGACAAGCCTTGCGCATCATGCGACAGAAAACCGCTCAGTAGCAGAATTTACCGAACAAGCTTATTTAAACTATGCCATGTACGTGATTATGGATCGTGCATTGCCGCATATTAGTGACGGTTTAAAACCGGTACAACGCCGTATTGTGTATGCCATGAGTGAACTTGGGTTGAAGCCAACGGGCAAACCGAAGAAATCTGCGCGTACCGTGGGTGATGTCTTGGGTAAATACCATCCGCATGGTGACTCTGCCTGTTATGAAGCGATGGTATTGATGGCTCAGCCATTTAGCTATCGTTATCCATTTATTGAGGGGCAAGGCAACTGGGGTTCACCTGACGATCCAAAATCTTTCGCAGCGATGCGTTATACCGAAGCTAAATTGTCGGCATATAGTGATTTGTTATTGTCAGAACTTGGCCAAGGCACCTGCGATTGGCAAGATAACTTTGATAGTTCGATGAAAGAACCGGTTAATTTACCTGCGCGTGTACCTAATATTTTAATGAATGGTACTACGGGGATTGCTGTGGGGATGGCAACCGACATTCCACCGCATAACTTACGCGAAGTGGTCAAAGGTACGATTGCTTTAATTCGTAATCCAAATCTAAGCGATGAAAAAATCGCAGAATATATTCCTGCACCAGATTTGCCTACCAAAGCTGAAATTGTCACTTCGCCTGAAGATTTGCTGAAGATTCAAACCACAGGTCGTGGCAGCTATAAAGTACGCGCCGTGTATACGGTCGATAAAAATGAAATCATCATTACTGATCTGCCTTATCAAGTATCGGGTTCAAAAGTCATTACCCAAATTGCCGACCAAATGCAGGCCAAAAAACTGCCATTGGTTAGCGATATTCGTGATGAATCGGATCATCAAAATCCAACCCGTATTGTAATTGTACTGCGTTCCAATCGTATTGATGCCCAAGCGGTGATGAGTCATTTATTTGCCACCACTGATTTAGAATCAAGTTACCGCGTTAACTTAAATATGATTGGTGCCGATGGACGTCCACAAGTCAAATCGATTCGCCGTATTTTGCTGGAATGGATTGAAATTCGTAAGGCAACCGTGACGCGTCGCTTAAATTACCATTTAAGCAAAATTGAAAAACGCCTACACATTTTAGGCGGTTTGTTGGTGGCGTATTTAAATGTGGATGAAGTGATTCGCATTATTCGTGAAGAAGATCAGCCTAAAGCTATCTTAATGGCAAAATTTGGTATTGATGAGATTCAAGCTGATGCCATTTTAGATTTAAAACTGCGTCATTTAGCCAAACTTGAAGAGCAAAATATTCGCGCCGAGCAAGAGGATTTAGAAGGCAAAGCCACGGTTATTCGTGAGCAATTGGCCAATCCAGATTCGTTAAAGAATTTAATTATTGGTGAGCTTAAAGAAGATGCCAAGAAGTTTGGTGATGCACGTCGTTCGCCAATTGTTGAGCGCCAAGAGGCCACAGCTATTAATGAACAAGATATGCTGCCAGCAGATCCTGTGACTGTCGTGATTTCAGAAGCCGGTTGGGTGCGCTGTGCCAAAGGCCATGAGGTTGATGTCGAAAATCTGAACTTTCGCGCCGGTGATCAATATTTAAGTCATGCACAAGGTAAATCTAATCAGCGTGCCTATATCTTAGATGAAACTGGGCGTAGTTATGCCTTAGCTATTAACCAATTGCCATCAGCGCGTGGTTTTGGTGAACCTTTAAGTTCAAAACTCAGTCCTGCAAATGGGGTGGGTTTTAAGCAGGTATTTATTGCTGAAGATGACGCTGAAATTTTGGTGTTAAGCAGTAAAGGTTTTGGTTTTAAAACCCAAGCGAAACAGCTAGATACCAGTGCTAAAGCCGGTAAAGCCTTTTTAAGTTTGCCAGAAAATAGCCATGTGTTAGAGATTCAAGCCATTGAGCAGTTTAGCCATGTTGCGCTATTAACCTCAGGTGGTAGAGTAGCTGTGATTGATCTGGCAGAATTACCAATTCTCAACAAAGGTAAGGGTAATAAACTGATACAACTCGAACAACAAGAGCAGTTGCTGTCTGTGTTACTTTTAAATTTAGATGAAGTAATTCATGTGGTTGCAGGGCAACAGCAGCTCAAGCTTAAAGGCGACGACTTGGCGAAATACGTCGCGAAGCGCGCGTCAAAAGGGCAACTGTTACCACGGGGTTATCAGAAAGCCAGTAAACTGTTCGTTCAAAGATAATGCTGGTATTTTGTCCCTGATATCCGTATATACTTGAATCGTGAAGATGGAAGCAATGCTGCACATTACACGTACAACAATGAGTGCAGCATTGAAAACAAGAGCAAAGACACAAGATGAGTTGGAGATAATTGGGATTATGGAAAAGATCTGGTTAGCTGAGTATCAAAAAACAGGAATTCCTGAAACTGTTGCATTGCCAGCGGAAAATACGTCCTTAGTGGATATTTTTGAAAGTAATTTCCAAAAGTTTGGTTCACGCGATGCCTTTATTTTTATGGATAAAGCGTTAACCTTTAGCGAGTTGGAAGAAGCGAGTCGCAAATTTGCTGCGTATTTGCAAGCTTTAAACTTAGCCAAAGGCACACGCGTTGCGGTGATGATGCCAAATGTTCTCCAATATCCTGTGGTTGCACTTGGAGTATTACGTGCGGGTTTAGTTTTGGTGAATGTGAATCCATTGTATACCGCCCGTGAGCTTGAGCATCAGCTCAATGACTCTGGTGCTGAAGTTCTAGTGATTATTGAAAACTTTGCCCATGTCTATCAAAAAATTATGGGTAAAACGCCAGTTAAGCATGTGGTCGTGGCATCTGTGGGTGATATGCTAGGTATGCTAAAAGGCACGCTGGTCAACTTTGTATTACGTTCAGTACGTAAACAAATTCCAGCTTGGGAGATTCCAAACCACGTTAAATTTAACGCAGCGATGGCCAAAGCCAGCGCCAGCCAATATAAGCGTCCAAGCCTAACTTTAAGTGATACGGCGGTATTACAATACACGGGTGGTACAACCGGTGTGTCTAAAGGTGCGGAACTGACTCATCGTAATTTAGTGGCTAACTTGCTGCAATGTGATGGGATTTTCCAAAGTAAATTTGGCAACCAAGACGGTGCACCAGACGACCGTATTTTCTGTGCTTTACCGTTGTATCACATTTTTGCCTTTATGGTCTGTGCCATGTATGGCATGTATAAAGGTCAAGCCAATGTGTTAATTCCAAATCCGCGTGATTTACCTGCGGTGATGAAAGAATTACGCAAATACCAACCGACCTTTTTCCCTGCGGTCAATACGCTATTTAATGCCTTAGTCAACAATGATGAGTTTAAACAGCTTGATCATAGTCGTTTAAAAATGGCGATGGGTGGTGGTATGGCAGTGTTGCCTTCAACTGCTGAAGCATGGAAAAAGATTACCGGAACGAACATTGTTGAAGGTTATGGCCTATCTGAGACCTCACCTGTAGCAACAGCAAATCCACCTGCTTCAAATGAGTTTAGTGGCACCATTGGTATTCCACTGCCATTAACTGAAGTAGCGATTTTAGATGATGATGGCAATGAAGTAGCACTTGGTGAGCAAGGCGAAATTTGTATTCGTGGTCCACAGGTCATGAAAGGCTATTGGAATCGTCCAGATGAAACCGCCAAAGTGATGGTCAATGGTTTCTTCCGTACCGGTGATATTGGTATTATGAATGATCGTGGTTATGTCAAAATTGTCGATCGTAAAAAAGACATGATTTTAGTGTCTGGATTTAATGTTTATCCATCTGAAATTGAAGAAGTGGTAGCCAAACATCCAAAAGTATTGGAAGTAGCAGCCATTGGGGTTGCAGATGAAAAATCAGGCGAAGTACCTAAACTGTTTGTGGTGAAAAAAGATCCGTCTTTAACCACAGAAGAAGTTTTGGCCTTTGCTAAAGAAAATCTAACTGGCTATAAACGTCCGCGTTATGTTGAGTTTTTGGATGAGTTACCAAAATCCAATGTAGGTAAAATTCTACGTAAAGATTTACGTAAATCAGCTTAAAAAGAAGCGCCTTTCAGGCGCTTTTTTTATTTTTTCATCAACCAACGGTCAATATAAGGACGACCTAGTCCAATAATCCATAAGAATAAAATCATGGTGCCACATTGGCGTCCAAAGGCATCTAAATTAAAGCCATTGCCATAACTATACAGATTGTCAGCCAAGCAATACACAATCACAATAGTCGCCCAGTGCCAAAGTACTTTACGTTTAATGCCAACCATCCAAAAAGCCAAGGTCATCGTGATGATAGTGCCTAAGGTGGAAAGAATATTAAAGTTAGCGCAAATCATGGCCAGTAAAAAAGCCACAACTGGTAAAACGATTTTAAGTACGCCATCAACGCGTTGCTGATGTAATTTTTGCTGCTCGAGGACAGCAAACATTTTCTGTTGTTCTTGATCGTTCATAACCCAACCTAAGTGCAATTGTAGCAAAGGCTCTATTTAACAAAATTGCCATGCTATGATGCAAGCTTAGCGCAACTTGAGAATGAATATAGATGCAAAGCATAAGTGGAATTATTTATCTGATTTTAATTGCCTGCTTATTACCCTATGTATTTGCGGTCATTGCCAAAGTAGCAGGGGGCTTTCGTGCTCAAGATAACCAAAATCCACGTGAATTTTTAAGTAAAACCACAGGTTTGGCTGCACGTGCCCATGCCGTCCAGCAAAATAGCTTTGAAGGCTTACCCTTATTTATTGCTGCAATCTTAATTGCTGAATATATGGTATTGCCACAAAGTATCATCATGACTTTTGGTATTGCTTATATCGTATTACGTATCATCTATGGTCTATGCTATGTGTTGAATTGGGCAACGCTACGTTCGATTGTGTGGTTTATGGCGTTATCGTGTCCAGTTTTATTATTGTTGCTGGTGATTAAGCTGACAGTGGGCTAAAAAATCCTGTCTAGCGGTGTATAATCGCTGCGTGATTGAAAGGCAAAGTCGCTATAATTGCGCTTTGAAATACAGCTTAATTTGAGAGTGATGCTATGAGCTACAGCAACATCCCAGCGGGTAAAGACGCACCAAACGATATCTACGTAATCATTGAAATTCCTGCAAACGCAGCACCAATTAAATACGAAATCGACAAAGATTCTGACGCATTGTTTGTAGACCGTTTCATGGGTACAGCAATGTTCTACCCAGCAAACTACGGTTATGTGCCAAACACATTATCACTTGATGGTGACCCATTAGACGTACTTGTTGTGACGCCACACCCTGTAGAACCAGGTTCTGTGATTCGTTGCCGTCCTGTAGGTAAACTGAACATGGAAGATGATGGTGGTGTTGACGCGAAACTTGTTGCGGTGCCACATGACAAATTAACGCCAATCTACAAAGACGTTCAAGAATATACTGATCTGCCTCCACTATTGATCAGCCAAATCGAACATTTCTTCCAACACTACAAAGACTTAGAACCAGGCAAATGGGTGAAGTTAAGTGGTTGGGAAGGTGCTGATGTTGCAAAACAAGAAGTACTCAGCTCAATTTCAGCTTATGCAGAAGCAAACAAATAATTTTAAATAAATTATTTGAAAATAAAAAAACCTGCACACTGTGCAGGTTTTTTTATGGGTATATATTCTTAAAAATTAAAATAATTTTACAGGAATATCTAACCAAATACGCCATTCGTTGGTGTCTGCCATGTAAGCATCGTTATAGGCTTGATCAGCACGGTAGTATGAGTGACGTAGGCGCAAGCTTGCATCTTTCATTGCACCAGATTGTACGGTGTATTTGACCTGGTTAAAGAATTCGCTTTCTTTCGCATTGTCAGTGGTCATGTTACCGTTATTGTCGGTGGCTTTAATGTCCCAACCATATACATAGGCGGCAGTCCAATTTAAACCTGGAAGACCATGATTCTTAAAGTTGTAGTTGTATTGTAGGCCTAATGATTTTTCATCGTTACCAATGAAGTCAGAAAGGTATGAGTTTGGTAGGTAAATACTTTGTACACCATCAGCATTACCACCGTAGTCATAGCCTACGTTACCTGAGTTTTGTTGGTACGCTAAAGCAACGTTATGTACGTCTTTGCTATAGCTAGTCGAAACTGCCCAAATTGAGTTTTGAGTTTCTTGTGTTAAAGGATCAGCGACAATTGCTGAGTAAGTGGTCCCTGGCTCAAAATCAGTGTGATAACCACTAAAGTCAAAGTTTAATGAGGCATCATTTTTTAAGCCATGGGTATAGTTTAGGTTGGCATAGTGACGTTCTAATTTGTCCTTAACCTCTGTACCCCAGTAAGATGCATTTAAGTCATCATTAAACGTGTATTTTGCACCCCAAACTACAGCACGGTCTAGTTTATTGCCATCAGAGTTAATTTGATCAGAATATTGGTTTTTAGTGAATTTACCTGCGGTCAATTCTAGGTTTTCAATTTCATTACTGGTGACTAACACGCCTTCAAAATATTCAGGCACTAAACGTGCTGTATTTGACGCAAGTACAGGAATATCTAAAACTTGAGTACCATAAACTGCAGTGGTATTTGAAATACGTGCTTTTACATACGCACCACCACGTGCCCAATGATCATAGGCATCGCCTGGTGTACCATCCGCATTTGGGTTATGGCGTGGAATCATGCCATTGCCCGCATTTTTGTTTTCGCCAAGTTTAATTGACGCATCACCAATAATACCCGCACCAAAACCAACAACACCTTGGGTAAAGCCAGAATCAAGTTTTACAATTGCAGTCTGTGCAGTAGAACTGGTGTCTGTGTTACTGTCTTTCTTATCACGGTTTAAAAAACCAGTGCGGAAAAGTACGGTGCCTTCCGCACCTTCAACAAAGCCTTTCGCTTCGCTTTGTTCACTTGCGTATACAGATGAAATCAATGCAGCTTGGATGAAAACTGCCAAGGTAAGTTTTTGCATTGGGAGAGAGCCTCATACAAAATT
The DNA here is from genome assembly GCF_059515825.1 of Acinetobacter sp. CY17. NCBI lineage: Bacteria > Pseudomonadati > Pseudomonadota > Gammaproteobacteria > Moraxellales > Moraxellaceae > Acinetobacter > Acinetobacter sp. CY17. The sequence goes on along the minus strand of NZ_JCAKMX010000018.1, from coordinate 59,887 downwards.
AGATAGTGATTGGGGATAATATTCTGGCGAATTGCTAATTGGATTTATAACAATTTGGCTGCAAAATATAGTTTTTGTAAACTTTCTTTCATCAAAAGTACACAATTGAGCATTAGGATGCGATATTTTTTTTTAACTCAGTAGTTTTAAAACGAGAGTTAAAATTAGTTTTTCTTTTTAAAAACATAAATATATGTCTAAAATTATCACAAAACTAATGCCGTTTTTTTAATCATAAACCTATAACACGGTATAATTTGGATAATTTAAATCAACAAAAAATACAACCTTATGTTAACGACTCAATACAAAATAATACTATTGGCTTTAGGTCTAATGGCAACAACGCTGACTTGGGCAGACAGTGTGGGGCAAACACAGCAAGGTGAATTTTCAGCTGAGATTGGCTTGGTTTCAAAATATATTTATCGTGGGGGTGAAGAAAACGATAAGGTGGCTGTGCAAGGTGGGATTGAATATGCACATCCAACTGGGTGGAGTGTCGGTTATTGGGGCTCAACTTTAAACTACCAACCTAAGAACGATAAACAGCATGGCTTTGAGCATGACTTATATGTGGGCTATGCAAATGAGCTGAATGAAAAGTGGAGTTATAGCACGCAATTAGTGAGCTATATTTACCAAGGTGGGGGTACTGTGTATAGCGAAGATGGGCAGGATCAACGCCGTAGCACAGGTGTTGAACTGTTCAACAGTCTGCATTATCAAGATTTTAGTTTAGGTTTAGCAGTCATGCTGAGTGACGTAAATTATGCCAATGCGGGTGATGTGTATGTAAGTGCAGCTTATAGCTATACATTAGCACTAGACTTTGCGCTCAATACTAGTCTTGGCTATTCACTGTACAATAAACAACGTGATGATGCAGTGGTGGCAACCCTGAAACAACATCAGTTCACTGAAGTACGTTTTGGCTTAGCTAAAGCTTTGAGCAATACAGGGCTTTCTATGGCGCTTGATTATATTTGGGGTGGCCAAGACCGCTATAAACAAGATTTGGATGAGCATGTTGTGTTTGGGCTTAACTATAGTTTTTAAATCAAAAATGGTGCAGCTTGATCTAAATGGCTGCACCTTTTTTAAGCAAAAAGGTTTTAGTTGATCAAAATGCTTGAATTTTATGCATGTTTAAACGATATAAGCAGTAAATCTATTAATTGGAGTACAAAAATGAGCTGTAAAAAATAAACATTTTCTCTATTAAAAATAAATATTAAACAAATAATTAACTAAATTTTAATCTATTTTTAACCACACGATTTAGCAGCATTGGCATAGCAATTGCTAAAACAGATTTAACAAAAATCAATCTTGATATCGATGCCATCTGTGCAGGGGAAAATTCATGCCGTTTACAACAAAAATATCAGCCGCGCTCTTACTCGCTTTGGCCACGAGCAGCACTTTTGCAGCAGACAAAGCTGCATCTGACCATCAAATTAGCGGCAATATTGCTGTGGTTTCAAGTTACTACTTACGTGGTTTGACCAATGCGCCAGAAAATGATCAAGCCACCATTCAAGGCGGCTTAGATTACAGCCATGCATCTGGTTTTTATGCTGGTTACTGGGGTTCGACCATTGGTTATTCACTTACTGATTATGATGCCGAGCGAGATGAATATACCGGCAGTGATACCTTTGAGCATGATTTTTATTTAGGTTATAACGGCGCGATTAACGATGATTGGGGCTATAACCTTGGCGCTGTCTATTATTACTATTATGAGTCAGATGCGGATGTAAATGCGCTTGAAAGCGTTGTGGGTATCAACTACAAAGACCTAAGTTTAACCGCACAAACCTTATGGGACGATGTAGCATGGGGTAACACAGGTGATACCTATGTGCTTGCTTCATATAGCCATCCCTTGCCGCGAGATTTTACCTTAAATACCGCTTTAGGCTTGTACTACTATAATGATGATCAGAGCAAATACTTTGACACCACAGAGGATTTTGGTTTCCGTCACTTCAATGTGGGCTTAAGTCATCCATTGGGTAATACAGGTGCCGATATGAGCATTGATTTTGTGGTGGGTGGTTATGACCGTGTGGATGAAAAACAAAAAAACAAAGTGGTCTTTGGCTTAAGTTATAGCTTCTAAGTTAAGTCTCATTAAGCCAAATAAGGGCGGCCAGATGGTCGCCTTTTTAATGGCTTGCATAGGGCTGTATTTAATTTAATGCTCAGCACTACGATAGGACAATGCTTCTGTAACATGTTGACTTTCAATGTGATCGACCAAGGCTAAATCAGCAATACTACGTGCTACACGTAACACCCGATGATAGCCCCGTGCAGATAAATGAAGGCGCTGCTGAGCGAGGGCTAACATCTGCTCGGCTTGTGGGTTTAAAGCAGCGTAGTGTTCAAGTTGCTTTGGACTTAAGCTGGCATTGAGGCAATTTTGTCGGTGTATTTGCGTGTCATAGGCCTGAATGACACGTGCGCGTACTGTACTTGAATCTTCTGCAGGAGCTGTACTTTGTAACTCACTTGCCGGTAAGGGCGGTACATCAATATGTAAATCGATACGATCCAACAAAGGTCCAGAAATACGATTTTGATAACGCTGAATAGCAATTGCTGAACATTGGCAACGCTGATCTTGATGAAATGCATAACCACATGGACAAGGATTCATGGCAGCAATCAATTGGAAGTTGGCGGGAAAGCTCATTTGTCTAGAGGCGCGTGAGATCACAATTTCTTTGGACTCGAGTGGCTGACGCAACACCTCTAACACTTTTCGATCAAACTCGGGTAATTCATCTAAAAATAATACACCTAAATGAGCCAGAGTAATTTCACCTGGTTTAGGCTGTGAGCCACCACCCACCAATGCAATGGCTGAAGCGGTATGATGTGGGGCACGGAAAGGCCGTTCACCAAACTGATGGTTAAGATTAGCAACCGAATAAATCCGCGCAACTTGCAGGTTCTCTTCTAAACTCAAAGGCGGCAAAATACCCGCTAAACGTGAGGCCAGTAAAGTTTTACCCGTACCCGGTGGGCCTTTAAATAATAATGAATGCCCACCTGCCGCAGCAATTTCTAAAGCGCGCCGTGCTCTGAGTTGCCCTTTAACATCGGCTAAGTCCAGCTTAGGGGTAAGCTGAGTATCTTTTTGCTGATATTGGTAGGCAGCCAAAGGTTGCTGACCCGATAAATGTGCACAAACTTGAGTTAAACGTGTGGCTGCAAAGACCTGAAAATCGTTTAACTTGGCAGCATCATGAGCATTGTCATGGGGTAAGATCAATTGATGTCCCGCTTGCTGACAAGCAATTGCAATGCTTAATGTGCCTGTGGTAGGGCGTAATTGGCCGTCCAAAGCCAATTCGCCAATAAATTCGAGTTGTTCAGTTGCATGTTCAGGGAGTTGTCCTGATGCAATTAGAATCCCCAATGCAATGGCTAAATCGAGGCGTGCACCATCTTTAGGCAAATCTGCAGGTGCTAAGTTAATGGTTAAGCGTTTCGTGGGAAAACTAAAGCCACTGTTAATAATGGCAGAGCGGACCCGATCTTTGCTTTCGCGTACCGCAGCTTCAGCTAAGCCCACCATAGTTAAGGAAGGCAAGCCTTGACTAATATGAACTTCAACTTCAATGAGTGGTGCGTCTAAACCGAGTACACCACGGGTGTAGATTTTTGCAAACGACATCTAGATTGCTCCTTATTGGTGCAGAGGATCTGGACTGTTTTGCTTAAAAAACGCACAAAATGAGTGCTTATTTCTCTTTAAGCTGCTGTTCGAGTGCTTCAACGTGTTGCATAAGTTTGTCTAAACGTAAATTCGCCTGTACTAAGGCTTGGCGTTGACGCTCAATTTCTTCTTGCGACACTAAATCCATCTTGCTGACTGCTTCTTGTAATAAGGCTCTAAGGTTATGTTCTAAGTCTTTTTTAGGTTGTTCAACTTGCTGCAAAATGGCTTGAATCAAAGTTTCGAACATAGATAGGTCCAATGAATAACAAAGTCTATTCAGTGTAGCATTGCTGGCTGTTTGACCCTAGTCGTGATAGAAAAATATCCCTCGCTTCAATAAGCTTAATCGTTATTTTCTGAGTAAATATGTATTTTTTTTAAGATTCTCACTACGTGCGAATGGTCAAAATAATGTATAAATAGAGGCACGTGAAAAGCCTTAACATCCCCCAACCTTAAGGCTTTGGCACGGAAATTGAACATAAAACCTTACTGGTGCAAGAAACCGAAGGAATATAAACATGAAACTCGTAACTGCAATTGTTAAACCATTCAAACTTGATGACGTACGTGAAGCTTTATCTGAAATTGGCGTACAAGGCATCACGGTGACTGAAGTGAAAGGCTTTGGTCGTCAAAAGGGTCATACTGAACTGTATCGTGGCGCTGAATATGTTGTTGATTTTCTACCAAAAGTGAAAATTGAAATCGCAATTAGTGACGATATGGTGGACGCTGTCATCGAATCTATCACGCGTGTTGCTAGCACTGGCAAAATTGGTGATGGCAAAATTTTTGTGACGAACTTAGAGCAAGTTATTCGTATCCGTACCGGTGAAACAGGTGCTGACGCAGTTTAAGGTTGGCATGAAGTTTGCTCAATAGGGCATAACTTACAAAAACACGGTTGGGGGAAACGAATGAAAAAAGCGCTGCTTGCGTTTGGTTTATCCAGCGCATTATTAGGTGGTTCTGCTGTATGGGCTCAAGAAGCGACTGCAGTAGAAACGCCTAGTCAAAATATTACAGTGGTCACAACACAAACTACAGACTCCGCAGCAGCAATTGATGCAGTAGAGGTCGTGCCTGTTGTCCAAGAAGCTGAGCCAGAAGCAACTTTAGATACAGGTGATACCGCCTGGATTTTGATTTCGACTGCACTGGTGCTACTCATGACCATTCCGGGTCTAGCACTATTTTATGCGGGCATGGTACGTAAAAAAAACGTATTAAGTACCATGGCACATAGTTTTGTGGCTGCAGCTGTAGTCAGTATTACATGGGTTGCCGTGGGTTATTCACTGGCCTTTGGTGAAGGCAATGCCTTTATTGGTAATCTAGATAAAGTCATGCTGTCTGGTATTGGCACTGACGCCTTAAGTGGTTCCATTCCCGAAATTCTATTTGTTATTTTCCAAATGACCTTTGCGATTATTACAGTTGCCATTATTAGTGGCTCGATTGCAGAGCGTATGAAATTTGGTGCTTTTGTGGCATTCATCGCGATTTGGTCGATTGTGGTTTATGCACCAATTACCCACTGGGTATGGGGTGGCGGCTGGCTGGGTAACGATGGCGCGCTCGACTTTGCGGGTGGTACAGTGGTACACATCAACTCAGGTGTTGCTGGCTTAATTGCAGCGTATATGTTGGGTAAACGTATGGGACTTGGACGTGAATCAATGGCACCACATAACCTTACTTTAACTGTACTGGGTGCAAGTTTACTGTGGGTAGGTTGGTTTGGCTTTAACGGCGGTTCAGCTTTAGGTGCTAATGGTTCAGCAGGTTATGCTTTAGTGGTGACGCAAGTCGCAGCAGCGGCAGCAACCCTCTCTTGGTTAATTACTGAAAAATTAGTACGTGGTAAAGCATCCGTGTTGGGCGGTGCCTCAGGTGCGGTGGCAGGTTTGGTGGTCATTACCCCTGCAGCAGGTTTTGTCACTGTAGGTGGTGCTTTAGCTATGGGCTTAATTGGTGGCGTGGTATGTTTCTGGGGTATTACCGCATTAAAACGTTTACTTAAAGCCGACGACTCACTTGATGCCTTTGGTTTACATGGTGTAGGTGGTATTGTGGGTGCAATCTTAACTGCATTCTTTGCGAGTGAATTTATTATGGGTGACGCAGTGCCTGCCAATTTAATGAGCCAACTTTGGGTTCAAATTGAAGGTGTACTGGCAACTGTAGCTTATTCAGCAATACTCACGTTTATTATCTTAAAAGTTCTCGATATGACCATTGGTATTCGTGTGGCTTCTGACGATGAACGTATGGGCCTAGATTTAAGTCAACATGGTGAACGTGTCGATTAATTAAATCCTATATATAGTATTAAACAGCCCGAAAGGGCTGTTTTTTTTCCATATCTAGCGTAAAGCGCTACATTTTGCTACACTTCGAATTCATTTTTTGGGTTCAATTTTACCGCTATGCATTGTCCATTTTGCAACGCTGCAGATAGTAAAGTAATTGATTCACGCTTGGCAGCTGAGGGATGTCAAATTCGTCGTCGTCGTGAATGTATTAGTTGCGGTGAGCGTTTTACCACTTTTGAAAGTTATGAAGTGGTGATGCCACGGGTAATTAAATCCGATGGTAAAAATGAACCTTTTGATGAAGCCAAATTACGTCGCTCTTTAATGCACGCACTACAAAAACGTCCTGTTACCCAAGAACAAATAGAAGCAGTATTGAGCGATATTCAGCTTAAAATTCGTCGTTTGGGCGAACGTGATGTCAAATCACGCACCATTGGTGAAATTGTCATGCAAGCTTTATTTGCTATGGATCATGTGGCCTACGTGCGTTTTGCCTCAGTTTATCAAGACTTCCAAGATGTAGAAGCATTTCGTCGTCAGATTGAACAAATGCAGCAACGCGATCAAGAGAGCGAATAAATGCAAAACTCAGATCAAATCTGGATGCAACGTGCGATAGCATTGGCGCGTGCAGGGCAATACACAACCAAACCCAATCCGAATGTTGGTTGTGTCATTGTTAAAGATGGTAATTTAGTGGGTGAGGGCTTTCATCCTAAAGCCGGTCAGCCACATGCAGAAGTGTTTGCCTTAGGTGCCGCAGGTCAGCAAGCCCAAGGTGCGACTGCTTATGTGACCTTAGAACCTTGCGCGCATTATGGACGCACACCGCCGTGTGCCAAAGGCCTAGTCGAGGCGGGTGTCGCAAAAGTGGTGGTGGCTTGTCCTGACCCAAATCCTTTGGTGGCAGGTAAGGGTGTACACATCTTACGTAATGCAGGTATTGAGGTTGAGGTGGGGCTATGTCAAGACCAAGCGCATCAGCTCAATTTAGGCTTTTTAAAGGCCATGGCAACAGGTCTACCTTATGTACGCCTGAAAGTAGCCTCTAGTCTAGATGGGCGTACAGCGATGGCATCAGGTGAATCGAAATGGATTACTGGTGCTGAGGCTCGTTTAGATGTACAGCACTGGCGCGCGATTTCAGGTGCAGTCATTACAGGGATTGAAACTGTACTTGCCGATGACTGCCAGTTGAATGTTCGTGAGCTAAAAGGGTTTGATGTAGCACAAGTGTTTCAACCCAAAAGGATTATTTTAGACCGTCAAGGACGTTTAGCTTTAACAGCGAAAATTTTAGCTCAGCCTGAACAGGTGATGGTGATGGGGCCATATCGCCAAGATTTAGCCGATTTAGGGGTGGAACAACTTGAGATCCAAAGTCTAGAAGATTTACTCAGAACACTCAAAGATAAACAAATATACGATGTATTGGTGGAGGCCGGTGCCACACTTTCGACCGCATTTTTACAAGCCAATTTGGTCGATGAAGTGCTCAGTTATGTTGCCCCAACTTTTTTAGGCAGCAGTGCACGCGCCATGTTTAGCGCTGAATTTAGCCGTATGGCAGAGCAACAACGTTTTAAACTCATCGACCTTGCGCAAGTGGGCAACGATGTGCGTTTAAGACTGATTCCAATGCAAGAGACACTATGAGTTCAGAGTCATCTACGGTTTATCATAAACGTCGTCATGCTGCGCGCACGACTGATGAATACCTTTTCCATCAATTGGTGCCGTATTTAGGCAATAAGCGTCGTTTATTGCATCTTATTTTAGAAGCCCTAGAAACCACCGGCACTTTAAAACGTGATGATGGTCGCTCGCCAATTTTTGCTGATTTCTTTGCAGGTTCAGGTGTGGTATCACGCTTAGCACGGCAAAATGGTTATCGCGTGATTGCCAATGACTGGGAACCGTATAGTCATGCGCTGAACAGCGCCATTTTATCTTGCACCGAAGCACCTGCCTTTAAAGAATTGGGTGGCTATCAAAAAGCCATTGATTATTTAAATCGCTTGCCCGAAGTCAAAGGCTGGGTCACGCATAATCTTTGTCCGCGTAATGATGAGATTTATGACCCAAGTCGCGACCGTTTATTCTTTAAACGTCGTAACGGTATGCGCATTGACGCGATTCGGCAGCAAATTGCCACTTGGCAAGCCCAAGGTGCAATTGATGATGTGGAAATGAGTGCATTACTGGCACCGCTGTTATATTCAGCCAGTTTTGTCAGTAATACCTCTGGAGTATTTAAAAGTTTTCATCATGGTTGGGGCGGTAAAACCCAAACCGCATTAGAGCGAATTGAATCGTTACTGTGGCTTACGCCAAGCCGTTTTTGCGATGTTGGCGCCAGCCAACAACCTGCGGCGGAAGTTTGGTGTGTGGATGCCCAGCATTTGGCTAATCAAATGAGCAGCTTTGAAGTGGATATTGCCTATTTAGATCCCCCTTATAATCAGCATGCTTATAGTAGTAATTACCATGTGCTCAATGCCTTAACCCTTTGGGATCAGGTCGATTTACCAACCCCAGACACCAAAGGCTTTAAAAGCGGCATTGACCGTGCATGGCGTAAAGAGCGTCCGAGTCCGTATAATTCATCGCGACATGCTAAAGAAGCTTATGAGAAATTAGTAGAAACCATTAATGCGCGTTATATTCTGACCAGTTATTCAACCGATGGTAATATCGACGCAGCAGACTTACTGCAAGCCAATTTAAAACGTGGTCGAGTGACGTTATTGACCCAAGATGTGCCACGTTACCGAGTGAGTAAGCAACGTCAGTCCGAGCGGGCAAGGGTATTAGAATTTATTGTGATTACCGATACACACGCGAAATCTGGGCCACCACTACGTCAGTTGCTGACCCAATTGCATCACTATGCAGAATTGGGTGGGGTAGATACCAGTAGTGTGACCACGCAATTGGCGTTATGGTAAATAAAAAATAGAGATTAGAGAGCCGCTTATGTTTACAGGCATTGTTGAAAGTTTAGGGAAAGTAGAGAGCTTACAAAGCGTAGGCGGTGACGTACGGGTACGTATTCAAACTGATTTAGATATGTCTGATGTGCATTTGGGCGATTCGATTGCCACCAATGGCATTTGCTTAACCGTGATTGCATGGGGCGACAATTGGTATGCTGCTGATGTATCACGCGAAAGCTTAAGTCGTACCACACTGGGCACTTGGCAAGTGGGTCAAGCGGTCAATGTTGAAAAAGCCATGCTACCGACCACACGCTTTGGTGGACACATTGTCTCAGGTCATGTGGATGCTGTTGGTGAAATTACACTTGTACGTCAAGATGCACGTTCTTTGTATTTTGAAGTGACGGCACCACGTGAAATTGCCAAGTATTTAGCGGAAAAAGGCTCGATCACTGTAGATGGAGTTAGCCTCACGATTAACCATTTGCGTGGCAATATTTTAAGTTTAAATTTAATTCCGCATACTGCAGAACGTACTAACATTTCTACATGGAAAATGGGCAGTAAAGTCAATTTAGAAGTTGATGTTTTGGCACGTTATATTGAGCGCTTATTGCTCGGTGATCAGGCCGCTGAACAGCCGCAAGCATCAAAAATTAGTATGGATTTTCTTGCAGAAAATGGTTTCTTGAAGTAAAACTATCAGTTCCTATAGACAGTCTAGTTGAAAAATTAGACTGTTTTTTTATGGTACAACCAGATTTTTTACTGAAATAGCAAGCACTTGCAGGAGAATACACACTATGGAATTACAACCATGATGGATGTTTTACTGCACTTAGAACAGTGGCTGCCCATGCTACTTGAGCAATATGGTATCTGGATTTACGCCATTTTGTTTGCAGTGATTTTAGCTGAAACGGGCTCGGTATTTATGTTCTTTTTGCCAGGTGATAGTTTGCTGATCGCGGTAGGTGCATTGTGCTCGACCAGTAGTGATGTACATTTGCAATATATGGGCATCTTGCTGTTTATTGCTGCAGCTTTAGGCTATGTCATTAATTACTATACCGGTCAAATTTTGGGCATTAAGTATTTTAATCAACATTCACGTTTTTTTAAGCCTGAGTATATGCAAAAGACCAATGCCTATTTTTGTAAGCATGGTGCCTTAACCATCTTAATTGCACGTTTTGTACCTTTTGTTCGTTCTTTTGCACCTTTTGCTGCCGGCTCAGCGCGCATGAATGTAGCGAGCTTTATGTTATATAACATTTTAGGCAGTGCCTTATGGATAGGGGTGTTGCTATCTATTGGTTATGGATTAGGTAATATTCTTGGTTTCTTTAAAGACCTGATTATATAAAAAAAGCCCATTTTAAAATGAGCTTTTTATCCAGAATATTTTAATGTTTCGTCACAGTCAGTGCGCTATGACCTAGCCATGCAGAGATTTGTTTGGCTAAATCAACAGAGAAGTCTCCTTCTACGGCTTCACGGCTTAAATAGACAGATAAGGACTGAAAATCAGCACGGCTCATCCATAATTGTTCGGCAGTTATGACCCATTGATCACCGCTTTGTAAAGCCGCGATCTTTGCTGACACTTGATTTAAAATATCCATAGTGACCCCATCACTGTTGTTATTTATTACCCTCAAATGCTCAGATTCTGAGAATCTTTACATTTATTTGATTATCTTGTGACAAAGATATGTCAGTTTGATGACAAAAACAGCAGTGTGAGGTGTTAAAGACTTAAGTCTTATAAGGTGATTTGTTCATCATTTACGGCAATTTTTTCTTGTTGCGCAAAGGCACTATGTTTTAAAGCTAAAGCAATTTCTTCTTTGGCAGCCGCTTGTAAGACACGGCGCAATTCTGCCACTTTAGCTTCAATAACACTTTCAGCTTCGAGTTCCAAACGTAAGCGTACACTTTCAAGTTCGGATAACATACTGGTGTCTGGCACTCTAAAGGCTTTATTAAAATGCGGGTAATGCTGCTCAGGATTTTTCTGATAACGTGCGATATATGTGGTTAGGGCTTGAGCTTGTTGTTGGCGTAAGACGCTGAGTAATTGATTTTGTGCATGTTGCTTACGCTGTTCTTCTGCTGCAAGTTCAGCTTCTTTTTGTTTCGCTAAAGTACGTTTTTGCGCCAATTGGGCTTCAAGGGCTAAGCGTTCACGTAAGCGTTTAGCCGCCAATAATTCAGCTTGATAATCTAAATAGCCTTGTTTAATACGCGCTTCAGATTCAATAATGGCACGTTGATCCTGCTCCAACCATTTATGGCTATCCATTTCAGGCTGTAATAAATCACAAATCCGGGCGAGGTCATCTAAATACACCTGACGTACAGCTAAGGGTGTTGCTAACCAACGCTGTTTAAAATCTTGACCGACGTTTAATGTCACCACGGATCTCCTTAATTACAGTTTGAACGTACGCGGTTCAATCCCAAGACGGCGATATTGTTTAAATTTTTCTCGGCCCAAAGCTTTGGCTTCCGAGTGATTTTCGATAATTTCAATAATGTGGCTAAAAGCCTGATATTGTTCAAGTGCATGCTTGTTAAAATTAAACACAATCCATTCACTTGAATTGGGTAATTCGGCTGAAATACAAATACTGGCGTGAGGCTCATCAATGCCATGCGTTAAAAAACTACTGGCATCAAAGCTCCACAGCGCCTCATCTAACTGCTGTTGCAGTTCAGAGTCTGCAGTATACAGCCAGATTTTCTCTGGCTGCTTTAAAATCTTGCGGCATAAGCGGCAAGTGATTGCCACTTGCCGTTCGTCGCTTTGTTCAAATAGATAAAAGCTGACTTTAGCCATGCTGTACACGGTTCGCTAAAATTTGCATAAGCAGTGGTACTGGACGACCTGTTGCACCTTTATTGGCACCTGAAGCCCATGCTGTACCCGCAATATCTAAGTGCGCCCAACGATAGTCACGGGTAAAGCGTTGTAAGAAACATGCTGCGGTCACAGAACCGGCTTTAGGCCCACCAATGTTGGCAATATCGGCAAATGGAGAATCCAATTGTTCTTGATAGTCATCAATCACCGGCATACGCCAGACACGGTCAAATGATTGTTGGCCTGCTGTTTCAATTTCTTGTGCCAGTTCGTCATCTGGGCTAAACATACCTGTGAGTACCGAACCCAGTGCCACTACACATGCGCCAGTTAAAGTCGCAATATCAATCACAATTGCAGGATTAAAGCGTTTGACATAGGTGAGCGTGTCGCAAAGGACTAAACGACCTTCGGCATCGGTATTTAAGATTTCTACAGTTTGACCGCTCATGGTGGTGACAATATCACCCGGACGTGTTGCACCGCCTGATGGCATATTTTCAGCCGCAGCAATGGTGCCCACCACATGAATAGGCAATTTTGCTTCACATAAGGCACGCATAGTACCCAGTACAGAGGCTGAACCACACATATCGTATTTCATTTCATCCATGCCTGCGCCTGGTTTTAATGAAATACCGCCTGTATCAAAGGTAATGCCTTTACCTACCAATACCACAGGTGCTTCTGAGCGCTCAGCTTGGTATTCAAGGGTAATAATACGACCCGGACGATCCGAACCTTTGCTGACTGCTAAAAACGCACCCATGCCTAAATCAGCAATTTGCTGTTCATCCAGTACCGTAACTTTTAATAGATCAGGGAACTCTGCGGCTAAAGCTTGCGCTTGTTCGGCCAAATATTCAGGGAAGCAAATATTACCCGGACGGTTGCCTAAGTCACGTGCGTAGTTTTGACCACGTTCTACCGCTTCAACTAAACGTAATTGTTCTGTAGTGAGTGTGCTATTGCTTGCAATTAAATGAATTTCATTTAAAACAAATTCGTTTTTCTTGGATTTAAATTCATCAAAGCCGTAGGCTGCTTGAGTGAGGCTTAAGGCAAATAAATAATGCTGTTCTTGAGGCAAAGCTGAAATATCAATGCTAATGCTTTGGAATTTTTTTTGTGTTGCTTTGATAATGGTTTGCGCAATTTTTGCTAATTTATTTGCAGTAATATCTGCCGCTTTACCTAAGCCAACTAAAGTGGCATTGGGCGCATCTTTAATTTGTGCGATTAAGCTTAAAGTTTCGCTTGGGCTGGCTTTAAATTGTGTAGCTTGTGTTAATTGCGCCAAGTCATTGATCGAATAAGTGGTTGCCGCCTGTTGTACTTGTTCAGAATCAACTAAAATCAACAAAGACTGGCTAGACGTATTCTGAGTGAATGACGTATTCATATTAAGTTTCATATACGGTATTCAGGCCTTTTTAAAGTTTTATGATCCATTAAACCACTGAAACTCGTGGATGTGTAGAGTTTCAACAAGCAGGTTTTATATTTTCAACATTCGGGTAAACTAATGCGAGTTTATTCGGGCATTTTTTGGAAGAATTAATTTGATTATTCGGCGTTATCTGGTCAAGCAAGTCGTGTCGACCTCCTTGGTGGTGATTGCTTTACTGACCTTAATTATGATGGGCGGTCGACTGATCAAATACTTTGGTGTGGCAGCGCAAGGGCGTTTGGATGCCAGTATTTTGTTTAGCATTATCGGCTACCGTTTACCTGAGTTTTTAACCTTAATTCTTCCACTGGGCTTTTTTATTGGCTTAATGTTGGTGTTTGGGCGCTTATACGTTGACCATGAGATGGCGGTCTTAAATGGCAGTGGCATGAGCCGTAACCGTTTATCACGTCTACTTATTCCAATGACAGTAGTGTTTTTGGCGGTGCAAGCCGCGTTAATGCTATGGATTGCGCCGTGGGGTATCCGTCAGTTTGAACAACTCACCAGTACGCAAGCGGTACGTACTGGTTTTGACTTAGTTCGTCCTAAAGAGTTTATTTCATCGGGGCAATACACCATTTATGCCGGTGACTTATCTGAAGATCGTAAAAATTTAAAAGATATTTTCTTCTATCAGCGTGCAGCCAAAGAGGGCAAGCCTGATGTGATGATTTTGGCCAAAGAAGCCACCCGAGTTGAGATTGAAAATGACAATGCCAATGTGGTGGATTTGACTGCAGGGCGTCGTTACGAGATTTATCCAGGTACAGCTAAATATAGCCAAGCTGAATTTGAAAACTATCGTTTACGTTTAGAAAGCGATAAAGAAGCCAAATTTGAAAGCACCGAAGTTGAAGCATTAAGAACCGCTGAGCTTTGGCAGAATCGTCAAGATCCCGTGGTCGCGAGTGAGCTTGGTTGGCGTGTCTTTGTCCCCTTTGCCATTGTGATAGCCTTGATTTTGGCAACTGCGCTCTCTGAAGTCAGCCCGCGCCAAGGACGTTATTTAAAACTCTTTCCAGCCTTACTGATTTTTGCCAGCTTAATTGTGGCCTTAATGGCGGTAAAAACCCGAATCAGTAAAGAAGAAATGGGCATGTGGGCCTATCCGTTGGTGCTATTGGTTTATGGCGCAGCGGGTATGCTGTTTTCACGTAAGCAAAGCCTTGCACCTAAAATTCGTAAAAAGTTAGCTAAGTGAGGTCATAAAAATGCTTGCACGTCGTATTGTTGCTAAACATGTGACCCAAACTACAGCTTTAGCGATGTTGGGTGCCACCGCAGTCTTGTCGGGCTTACAAATTCTATTTACCTATTTAGGTGAATTAGGTGAACTCAAAGACGGTTATGGCGCATGGCAGGCGTTGTTGTATGTGCTCTGGGGTGCACCGAGTGCTCTATATGAGATTTTACCTATTTCCGCCTTAATTGGTGCGGTCTTGGGTTTAGGTACCTTAGCATCAAATAGCGAATTGATCGTCATGCGTGCCGCTGGTGTGAGTCTGTGGCGCATTGTCGGTTGGGTGATTCGCTCAGCCTTATTGTTGGTGATTTTATCTTTTGCTTTAAGTGAATGGGTAATTCCATATAGTTCAGAACAAGCCAAAAGTGTCAAAAGTCACCGTGCCGTGGCAGAACTCGGTGAAGTTAAAGGCTATTGGAGCCGTGAAGGGCAGCGCTTTATCTATATTGACTATGCCAACTCGCAAGGTGAATTACGTAACGTGCAAGTCACAGATTTTGATGCCGATTATCGCTTGCGCGGCACCTTAATGGCCGATCAAGGTAGCTTTGTCAAAGATGGCCAGTGGCGCTTACAAAACACCCAAGAAATGAATGTATTAGCGGCAGGCAATGCCAGTTTAAATAAAGCAGCCAATACAGATTTAGCCTTGGCCTTGCAACCAAAATACGTGCATATGGTGACCATTGACCCTGAAGATTTATCGCCAAGTCAATTGGTGAGTTTTATGGGCTATATGCATGAATACAGCCAAGTGCCTAAAACCTATCAATTGGCCTTTTGGCAAAAAGTGGCCGCGCCCTTTGCTTTAATTGCCTTGGTGGTGATTGCTTGCTCATTTATCTTTGGCCCGCTGCGTCAGCAATCGATGGGCTTTCGTTTGGTGATTGCCTTGTTTGTGGGCTTAACCTTCTTCTATTTACAAGATTTCTTGGGCTATGCAAGTTTAGTGTATTCACCATCACCTGCATGGTTTGTATTTATCCCAATTCTATTTATGTTTATGGTCGGCGGTTATTTATTACATCGCGCCCGTTAAACATGGAATAAAACAATTTAAGGCTCAGGTTTTCTCCATGAGCCAAACATAGAGTCTGACCCAAAAATTGGGTAAGATAGAGCTTAATTTGTAGACACAAGAGTATTGGTTATGACGGATGCAACTGCTGGCAAAATCCCGCACGTATTAGTGATTATGGATGGTGTGGGTCACCGCGAAGCAATTGAAGATAATGCGTTTTTAGCGGCTGCACGCCCAAATTTGAAGGCAATGCAGCAAAAGCATCCGCATGGTTTAATCTCAGGTTCTGGTGAAGACGTGGGTTTACCTGATGGTCAAATGGGTAACTCAGAAGTGGGTCATATGAACCTTGGCGCTGGCCGTGTGTTATATCAAGACTTTACCCGTATTACCAAAGACATTCGTACAGGTGACTTCTTTAAGCATGAAGTGCTGATTGATGCAGTTGAACAAGCCAAAGGGAAAAATGGCGCTGTGCACATTATGGGCTTATTGTCTGAAGGTGGTGTACATTCACATGAAGACCATATTGTGGCCATGGCAGAGCTTGCGCTAAAACGCGGTGCAAAAGTTTACTTACATGCGTTCTTAGATGGTCGTGATACACCACCACGTAGTGCTGAGCCATCTTTACAAAAATTGGATGCTTTATTTGCCCAATATCCAGGTCAAGGTCGCATTGCCAGCATGATTGGTCGTTACTTTGCTATGGACCGTGACAATCGTTGGGATCGTGTAGAACAGGCTTACCGTTTATTGACTGAAGGTGAGGCGGTACGTACGGCAGCAACTGCGGTTGAAGGCTTAGCGTTAGCTTATGCCGCTGAAGAAAACGATGAATTTGTTAAAGCGACGCGCATTGGCGATGTTGCAGCGATTCAAGACAACGATAGCGTGGTATTTATGAATTTCCGTGCCGACCGTGCACGTGAAATTACCAAAGCATTTGTAGAAAAAGACTTTGCCGGTTTTGAACGTAAAGTAGTGCCTGCTTTAGCAAAGTTTGTGATGTTAACGCGTTATCAAGCCAGCATTGATGCACCTGTAGCTTATATGCCAGAAGACTTAGTTAACTCGATTGGTGAATATCTATCTAACTTAGGTAAAACTCAATTACGTATTGCTGAAACTGAAAAGTATGCGCATGTGACGTTCTTCTTTAGTGGTGGTCGTGAAGATGAATACCCAGGTGAAAAACGTATTTTAATTCCATCACCAAATGTTGCGACTTATGACTTAAAACCAGAAATGAGCGCAATTGAAGTTACTGATGAATTGGTTGCAGCTATTCAATCGGGTGAGTTTGATCTACTGGTGGTGAACTATGCCAATGGTGATATGGTCGGTCATACTGGTGTCTTTGATGCGGCAGTTAAAGCGGTAGAAGCAGTCGATACATGCTTGGGCCGTGTGTATGATGCTGTGATGGCCAAAGGCGGTCATATGCTCATCACTGCCGATCATGGTAACGTGGAACAAATGCAAGATTACCAAAGCGGTCAGGTACATACCCAACATACCACTGAGTTAGTGCCATTTATCTACGTGGGCCCAACCCAAGCAGAGATCGCTGAAGGTGGTGTATTAGCCGATGTTGCACCGACGCTGCTCAGCTTAATGCAGTTACCGATCCCTGCCGAAATGCAAGGTCGTAACTTGATTACTTTAAAATAAAAGGAGTGGTCATGACCCACTGGAAATATGGAGCGCTTGCTTTAGCGATGTTTACTAGTTTGGGTCATGGCGCAGTAGATTCAGGTGCGCCAGCACCTGAATTTGACTCATCTTACTTAGAAGTACCTGTTGAGTCGATTCAAGAATTTGTACAAATTTATGGCATTGTGAAAGATAATTATGTCGATGCCAAAGCAGATCAGGCTTTATTCCAATTGGCCATTCAGGGCATGGTTTCAGGTTTAGATCGTTATTCACGTTATCTAAGCCCAGAAGACTATAAACAACTGATTCAATATACTGAAGGTGAGATTGCCACGGTAGATTTTGAACTTGAATATAATCAACAACATCAACAATGGGTGATTGCTGGTTTACAAGCCCACGCTGATTCTGCCAAGCAAGGCTTAAGAAATGGCGTGACCGTCTTTAAGATTGATGGGCAAGAAATCAAAAATTTGAATCATGATCAAGTCAATTCTTTGCTTACAGGCGCAATTGCTTCGAGTCTGACGTTACAATTGGCAGCTAATAGCCAAGAAATGCATGTGGTACGTAATAAAAAAATTGATACCGCAATTCAGGCACAAATGCTAAGTAATAAAGTGCTTTTAATTAAGGTAAAGGTTTTTCAGCAAGACACCGCCAATGAAATTAAAGCCATTATTGAACAGTATGATAGTGAGCGTCCTAAAGCAGTGCTAATCGACCTACGTAATAACCCTGGAGGTTTATTATCCGCTGCAGTGGAAACCGCTGATTTATTTTTAAATCAGGGGTTAATTGTAGTCACCAAAAGTCGAGCTGAGGGCGAGCAGCAATTTCAAGCTTTGCCGAGCAATGAGCTAAATGATGTGAAATTAGGTGTATTGATTAATCATGGTTCGGCATCGGCAGCAGAAGTGTTTACTGTAGCCATGAAAGTGCATAAGCGCGCTTGGGTGATGGGCGAGAAAAGTTATGGCAAAGGCGTGGTACAAAAACTTTTTCCTCTGTCTAATGGTGCAGCCTTACAAATGACGGTGGCGCATTACTACACTCCCAATGGACAAATGATTGAAGGGCTGGGGATTCAGCCCAATCAAAGCTATGCCATGCAATTGGGCATGAGTGAACAAAATTATTTAGAACGTATTGCTGAGATGCTTTTGGCGCGCTAACAATTATTCATCTTCGGTATCTAGACCAAATTTCTTTAAGCGATAACGTAAGGAACGAAAGGACATTCCCAGTTTTTTAGCTGCTAAAGTCCGATTCCAATGAGTGATATTGAGCGCATCTAATAAAATCTGCTTTTCTATATTTTCTAAATGTTGTTCCAAACCTTCTTGGGGCAGACCCGGTCTGCTTAGCGCCTGTACATCCAGTGCGACGTTTTGGACTGGAGTCATCGGTTTAGCCAGCGGAATAGTCAAACTACGCGTATTTGAGCCTTGTAGGTGCTCAATGTCGATTTTTTCGCTGTCACATAAGGTCAGCGCACGTTCCATGATGTTGCGTAACTCGCGTACATTGCCAGGAAAGTTTTGCTGTAATAAGAAATTTTGTGCAGCAGGGCTAAGTAATTTGGCTGAAATGTGCCATTCTTGACTAATTTTTTCAATAAAATGCTTGGCCAACAATAAAATATCATCACCACGTTCACGTAAGGGCGGCAAATATAAATCCATGACATGAATACGGAAAAATAGATCTTGTCTAAATTGACCTTGTTGGACTAATTGTTCTAAATTTTGATGAGTAGCACTAATGATACGGAAATCGACGTCTATTTCTTGATCAGAACCAATTGGACGAATCTTCTTTTCTTGTACGGCACGCAGTAATTTAACCTGCATGGTCAGTGGTAATTCTGCCAATTCATCTAAAAATAAGCTGCCCCCATGAGCGGCTTGAATCAGACCTTGTTTATCTTGATTGGCACCAGTAAAGCTGCCTTTTTTATGCCCAAATAATTCGCTTTCCATCAATTCAGTTGGAATCGCACCACAGTTAATGGCCACAAAAGGGCCTTGGCTCCGGTTGCTGAGTTTATGAACTAAATTGGCCACCACTTCTTTGCCTGTACCCGATTCACCATGAATAAACACAGGTGCTTGCGAGCGAGCAATTTTTTGAATTGTTTGACGTAAACTTTGAATCGCAGCCGAATGCCCAATCAGCATTTGTTCTTCAATCAGTTGTTGTTTAGGCAAATCTGCAGCTTGAGGGGGCTGATTGAGCGCTTGATTGAGCAATTGTTGTAATTGAACCTGATTGACAGGCTTACTGACAAAATCAAAGGCACCCGCCTTAAGCGCTGCAATGGCAATATCCATATTGCCATAGGCACTCAGTACCGCCACAGGTAGCTGTGGATAATGCTTAGAAATATAGGAAACTAACTCTAAACCAGAACCATCTGGCATATTTAAATCGGTTAAGCAGGCATCATAGGGCTGCTGTTGTAACATGTGACGTGCTTGGTTAACACCATGTGCAATATGACAGTCAATTCCCATACGATTTAAGCTCATTTGCATCAGCATGCAAAGATCTTCTTCATCATCAACAAATAAAATAAGTGGTTTTACATCCACTGTGATACCCCAATTCAATTAAGTGTGATTGACGCGTAAGCATTCAATACGAAAGCATGCCCCTTGTTGTTGTTCTACATAGTACAGCTTAGCCTGATTGGCCTCACAAAAACTATGGGATAGATATAGTCCTAAGCCAGTTCCATTAATTTCTGTACTAAAAAATGGCTGAAATAGGGAGGCAATATCACTGCTTGCTACGCCTACACCAAAGTCGCGAACTTCAATGCGTACGTGATTATGCTGAGTATAGACTTCCAATTCAATGTTATTGTGGCTTGATTGATTATGATGTAAGGCATTACGCACTAAGTTGATTAAAACTTGACGAAATTGGTCTTCATTGAAATATATGGTGACCGATTTCTCAATATTGTAGCTAATTTTTGTGACTGAGTTAGCAAAATTCTCATTTAAGCAAATGGGGATAAACTCTTCTAAAGCGATCACAACAGCTTTGGTGTCACGGTTACGCACCATACTTAAGGTATCTTCAATAATCCGATTAATACGCTGAGCTTGTTTATGAATTAAAGTGCTGAGCATGGCTTGTTGTGTAGCATCACTCTCACGACTGAGTTCATTGGCTTGTACAATGGCTGCCAAAGGATTGCGAATCTCATGCGCGATACTGGCAGATAATTGACCGAGTGCTGCGAGTTTTAACTGTTGTACACGTTGGTTAATGGTACGAGCATCTTCAAGCACCAATAAAGTTAAAGTTTGATTGGGAATACGCAGTTTTTGAACCCGAATCTGGAGTTGATACAAACTTTGTTTGGCTTCAAATTGAAACTTCTCACCTTCGACCAAGCACTCCAAATGTAGAACATCAAATAATTCTGGTTGTACACTGTATAAGGGGTGCTTTTCAAAGGCATGTATGGGTGAAATACCTAAAAAATCACAGGCCGCAGGGGTGGTGAGTACCACATGGTAGTTTTCATCGACCACCAAATAACCGTGTTCAATTTGGTCCAAAATATAGCTACTGATGTCTTGTAAGCGACGTAATTCTTGTGCCTGACTTAAATTCACATTTTCTAAAACTTCAAAGCGTCGAATGGCAAACTGACCTAAGGCATAAACACAAAAAAATAAGATCGCTAATAAGGCGCTATTACTAATATTATTAATTGAAGTGCTTAAATCAAACAATGAACCAATAAAGTGCTGATAGACCACACAAATTACTGCTACCAACGTGACAGTTAGCGCCTTATGCCGTTCGAGTAGCAACGATGCAGTAAAAATGGTCATGACAAACATCATACTGACTTGCAAATTAGCGCCCTCACTGGCAAAGCTTAAGCTGGTGAGAATAGCAATATCAACAATAAATAAGGCCAACAGCTGATAGCTGGCAGCAATATGCGCATGGCGCAACATGAGCCATTGCCCAGCACTCAATAAAAAGTATAGAAATAAAATAAACAGATGTGAGTTGGCATACGACACTGACATCGCATCGCTATAATGACCCAGCGAGGCAATTAACAGCAAACTAAAGGCAATAAGAAAGCGATAGGACGCATACCAGCGTCCTAAGTGATAGCGATTAAGTTGTTTACCGTTGGCCATTAAGGTTTGATTAGACCATAACGAATCGCGAGATGCGTGAGCTTGACATCACTGTCTAAGCCGAGTTTCTCAAAAATACGGTAGCGATAAGTATTGACCGTTTTAACGCTAACAAACAATTTGTCTGCAATTTCTTGGGCACTAATACAATTGACCACCATCATCGCCACTTGCATTTCACGTTCTGATAACGCATCAAAAGGTGATTGCTGGTTGTCTGATAAATACGAGCTCGCCAATTGCTCAGCAATATCAGCACTAAAGTATTTACCGCCTTGCATAACTTTTTTAATGGCGCGAACCATCTCAGACACAGGTGCACCTTTGGTGATATAACCCTTAGCACCTGCTTTAAGCAGTAAAGATGGGTAAGGCTCTTCTGCTAAACCACTGACAGCCAATACTTTTGTGTCAGGTGCACTTTGCAATAGGCGGCGTGTGGTTTCGACACCACCAATGCCTGGCATATTCACATCTAACAACACCACATTGGGGTGATGTTGACGGACTAAGTTGATCGCCTCTTCACCAGATTCTGCCTGCCCAATCACTTGTACATCAAGATGGTCTTCGAGCATGCGGCAGATGCCGGTGCGAACTAACTCATGATCATCTACTACAAGAACTGTGATCACTGGCTTCTCCCTCTGAATGATTTTTCATCTTTTTTGTTACATAACGCAAAATAAGCTTGCAATGAAACGACAAAATTAGCAATCCTATCCGCATTCAAGACCCAAGTGATAGGCAGAATGTGACAGTCTAATGATTGTACGTTTTGTAGGTTGCTGTAAATGTAAGGCATATTTGAGGTAATACGCAAATGTATCTTACCTCCCTGAGACGAGTAAGTGATTGTGAAAAAATTTAACAAATCGTTAATACATGTGTTGAGCCTGTCTGTGCTGCTTGGCATGAGTTCGACCAGTTTTGCAGAACTGATCTTAAACTCCTCCTCGGGGAGCACACCACCACAAGCCAGCTTAGCGTGGTCATCAGAACAAGCCAGTCAATTATTAAATGATGATGAGCCATCGCCACAAGGTTCAGTAACAGCAACCACCACGTTACGTGCACCTGTTGAAACGGCCAAAGCTACAGTCACCACTACTGTACGGACGGTCGATGGTGTCGTCACGGCAGCGGAAAATAAAAAGACGGTCCAAATTTTAGATACCAACCGTTATAGCAATCAACCTTCAGTCAATGCACGTGCTGCCTTGGTCATGGATGCCAATACCGGTGAAGTGCTATACAGTAAAAATACCAATGCGGCTTTACCGATTGCCTCAGTCACTAAACTAATGACTGCAGTCGTAACAGCAGATGCTCGCTTAAATATGAATGAAACCATTACTCTGCAATCAATTGATTTTGCAGGCGCGGGTGGTAAAAACTCAAGTTCAACCTTACGTGTCGGCGATAAAATGAATCGTGCCGAAGCGTTGTTGTTTGCTTTAATGAAATCAGAGAACCCTGCTGCTGCCGCTTTAGCGCGTACTTATCCGGGGGGTAAGACAGCATTTGTGGCAGCCATGAATACTAAAGCCAAAGAATTAGGAATGCACAATAGCCATTTTGTGGAATCAACTGGTTTACATCCTGCTAACGTGGCATCTGCACGTGATTTAGGTGTGTTGGTCAGCACAGCCTCACAATATGGTTTAATTCGTCAATTTTCCACTACACCAAGCTATGACTTTAATTTAGGTTATCGTGTGCTTAAATCCAATAATACCAACGGTTTAGTACGTAATGGTGGCTATAACATTAATTTATCTAAAACAGGCTTTATTAATGAAGCAGGCCGCTGTGTGGTGATGCACACAACACTTAATAATCGTCCTGTGGCGGTGGTAATTTTAGGTGCTAGCAACACCCAAGCACGTAATAACGATGCTATTCGTCTAATGAACTGGACCAGTAGCTTACCTAAAGCGATCTAAGCTTAGTTTTCGTCTAGGCATAAAAAAAGCCCTGCAAATGCAGGGCTTTTATTTTCAACTATGCATTACATATTTGAAAGAATTGAATCGCGAACTTGATCTAAAGTTGCGTCAATTGACAGCATTACTGCATCAGAACATTGTTTGATGGCTGTGTCAGGGTCTTTGAGACCGTTACCTGTTACGGTACATACAATCACAGAACCTTCAGCAATTTTACCGGCTTTAATGTCACGGATTGCACCGCCAATTGAAGCTGCAGAAGCAGGCTCAACAAAGACACCTTCGTACATTGAAAGTAGGCGCTGAGCTTCTAAAATTTCAGCATCAGTCAGTTCATCAAACCAACCTTTAGAGTCACGTACTACCGCTTTGGCGTGGTTCCAGCTTTGTGGATTACCAATACGGATTGCAGTTGCAACAGTTTCAGGATTTTCAACTGGTGCGCCGCGTAAGAATGGGGCTGCGCCTGAAGCTTGGTAACCGACCATTACAGGTAAACCTTCAGGTTTTGGACCTGTGAACGCATCAGTTGCAGGGTCATACACCACTTGCTCGAATTGTTCTTTCGGTTGGTTTGCAACTGCTTCGGTATAACCCATCCAGTGTGCAGTGATGTTACCTGCGTTACCTACAGGTAAGCAGTGGTAATCAGGTGCGCGGCCCAATTCATCTACGATTTCGTAAGCGATGGTCTTTTGACCTTGTAGACGGTATGGGTTGATTGAGTTAACAATCGTCACAGGAGCTTTATCAGCGATTTCTTTAACAAGACGCATACCATCGTCAAAGTTACCGCGGATTTGCATGGTGATTGCACCATACATCATGGCTTGCGCCATTTTACCCATGGCAATTTTGCCTTCTGGGATTAAAACGAACGCTTTCATACCTGCACGTGCAGCATAAGCCGCTGCAGCAGCAGACGTGTTACCCGTAGAGGCACAGATAATGGCTTTAGAGCCTTCCTCTGCAGCTTTGGTCACGGCCATGGTCATACCACGGTCTTTAAATGAACCAGTCGGGTTTAAGCCTTCATACTTCACATAAATTTCAACATTTTTGCCAATAATGCGCGGAATATTCGCAAGCTTGATCAGTGGCGTGTTCCCTTCACCGAGTGATACGGCTGGGGTAGTTGCAGACACTGGTAAACGGTCGCGATAGCGGTCAACTAAACCAGTATAACGATTGGCATTCGACATGATGATGTTCCAATTGTGTGTAGAGCTTGGCAAGGGGAGAGTTTCCCCCTGACCCGATTAATTATCAAGCGATTCTAAACGAATTCGTACAATTTCGCCATGAATGACTGGAAGTGCTTGAATTTGCTTTAACGCTTCATCCATTTTCGCTTCTTTCACAGGGTCTGTGAGGATCACGATCGGGATGAGATCTTTTAAACGTGATTGTTGCATAATGGCATCAATACTAATGCCATTACGACTTAAAATCGTGGTGACTTCAGCAAGAACGCCTGTTTGATCTTCGGCATTGATGCGGATGTAATATCCAGTCGTCATTTCTTCGCGTGGCAAGATGGTTAAGTCACTTAAACTTTCAAATGCCAATTGTGGAATTGTGCCTGCGCCATCTTCTGTATAAGAAATATCACGCACGATGTCGACCACGTCAGCGACCACAGCCGATGCTGTAGGACCTGCACCTGCGCCTGCGCCATAGTACAGCGTTGGACCTACTGCATTGGCTTGAACCAAGACCGCATTTTTCACGCCATTTACATTGGCAATCAATTGTTCTTCAGGAATCAGCGTTGGATGGACACGCAGCTCAATACCGGTTTCAGCACGACGCGCAATCCCTAAGTGTTTAATACGGAAGCCTAAGTCCTCAGCATATTTAACGTCTTGTGCGGTAATTTTGCTAATGCCTTCGGTAAAGACTTTGTCAAACTGCAGTGGAATACCAAATGCAATTGAGGCCAGTAAAGTGAGCTTATGTGCAGCATCAATACCTTCAACGTCAAAAGTTGGATCCGCCTCGGCATAACCTAAAGCCTGCGCTTCAGCCAATACGTCTTCAAAAGCACGGCCTTTTTCACGCATTTCAGTCAGGATAAAGTTACCTGTACCGTTAATAATGCCCGCCAACCAATCAATTTTGTTGGCAGCCAAACCTTCACGCATCACTTTAATAATTGGAATACCGCCAGCCACTGCTGCTTCATAAGCAATTTGCACGTGGTTGTCATCAGCAAGTTTAAATAGTTCGTTACCGTGTTCAGCAAGCAAGGCTTTGTTGGCTGTGACCACTTGTTTGCCATGCAAGATGGCTTCTTTAATAATTTCGTAAGCAGGGTGAATACCACCCATCACTTCAACCACCACATCAACATCAGGTTGACGTACGATATCAAGTAGATCTGCGCTTTGTTTTACTGATTCATCAAGAGTTAAATCAGGACGAGGACGACGTGTACCTACATGAGTAATTTGAATTTCACGACCGGTGCGACGTCTAATCTCAGCAGCATTTTCTTGTAATAGTTTAAGGGCACCACCACCCACAGTACCTAGACCGAGGATTGCCAGACGAACTGGTTTCACGTCACACTCCATATTTACCAATTTTAAGTGAGCCTAGATCATAGCTAAAAAAAACAGGATACTCTAGCATCCTGTTAACTTTATCTACATGCATAAAAAACAGTAATTTATGTCATAAGAATTAGTTATCTAAACGGCTGACTAATTCCTCTGGCGTTAAGTAGCCACCTAGGTAAACACCTTCGCTATTGTAGATCGCTGGCGTACCATTAACTCCCATTGCTAGCCCCATGTCATATTGGGCTTTGACTGGATTTTGACAGCTTGCAGGAGGCAATTGCTCACCGGCAATGGCACGATCAAATGCCTCTTGACGATTGTCGCTACACCATACGCTTTGCATGGCTGGCATAAATTGCTCACCACGTGGCCAAGCGATATAACGCACTTCAATGCCTTTGGCATTGATTTCATCCATATGCTCATGCAATTTGTGGCAATACGGGCAACTAATGTCGGTAAACACGTAAAGTACATGTTTGGTTTTGCCTTTGGCAGGATAAACAATTAGATCTTCAGTTTTCAAATTGCTTAATAATTTTTTGCTGGCTTCAGCTTGCAAAGACTCACTGACGTTGTGCAAGGTTTTATCGCCTAAGCGAATCACATCGCCTTGGATAATATATTTGCCATCGGCTGTGGCATAGACTGAGCCCATACCTTCTAAGCTGACCCAAACTAAGTTGGGTACTTCAGTGGCCTTAATTTCTAGCACTTTGGCGTTAATGTTGGCAGTTTTAAAATGTTGCTCTAAGGTTTTGATTAAACGTTGCTCAGCATTACGTTCAATCAGATTTGATGCTTCACCAGTCGCTGGGGTACTTGCAGTTAGAGTTGTTTGCTTAGCTTCGTTATTAGAATTAGAGCAAGCGCTTAAGCCAAAACTTAAGCTTAAAGTACAGGCTAAAAATAATTTGGCGCGGGTAAAAGACATCATTAACCCTTTTAGATGACAAATAAAGAGCGCACAGCATAACAAAAAATGTGCGTCACGCTAAATTTTTTGCGCTTAACCGCGTGGATGATGAGTCGCATGTAGGTGTTGCAATCGAACTTGTGCCACATGGGTATAAATCTGTGTGGTGGATAAATCACTGTGTCCAAGTAGCATTTGTACCACACGTAAGTCCGCACCATGATTGAGTAAATGGGTGGCAAAGGCATGTCTGAGCGTATGCGGTGACAGTTCTGCTTGAATACCCGCAGCGAGTGCATAACGTTTAATGGCATACCAAAAATTTTGCCGACTCATAATCCCGCCTTGTTGAGTTAAAAAGACAAAGTCAGTAGCGGTGCGATAAAGTTTAGGCCGGGCCTCGCTTAAGTATTTTTCTACCCATTGGCATGCCTGTTGCCCTAGTGGCACCAAGCGCTCTTTGTTGCCTTTACCGAGCACGCGCAAATAACCTTGATTTAGGTTGATTAAATCCAAACGTAAATTGAGTAACTCAGAGACGCGTAAACCTGAAGCATAAAGGACCTCTAACATGGCACGATCACGTAAACCCAAAGCAGTATTGATGTTAGGTGCTTGAATCAAGGCATCGACATCTTGTTCAGAGAGATCTTTGGGTAAGTTACGCCCAATTTTAGGGGTTTTATGGTTGGCAACAGGATTATCGCTACGTAATTTTTGTTCGCGTAAAAATTTAAAAAAAGAACGCAGTGCTGATAAGGTACGTGCAATTGAACGTGGGCTTTTACCTTGTTGAGTTAAAGCGAGTAAAACCGTTTGAATATCGTCACTGTTCCACTCAGGCAGGGTTTTGGTATGTAAATCAGCAATCTTAATCAAATCAGATAAATAAGCGTTACGCGTATGTGGACTGACCGTCTGTGCAATTAAATTGTCACGAAAACCCTGTAAAAAGGAAAGTTTTGTGGGAATTTGTAGCGCAGCTGGAATACGCGGTTTCTTATTTAGCATATTGTTTTAACCCGAGTTTTGATTTGAGAAATATCATTGATCAAATCCAAGTTGCAAGCAAACCTTATTTGTTAATTATTCTCATTTGTTTGTATAATGTGCAAAAGTATTTAGGATTCAATCGTGCGTTTGTCTGAGTTGAAAGTGAAGCAAACTGCCGTCATACGCAAAGTGCATCGTACTTTGGATGGCAGCAGCCAAAGCGATATCGTCGCGAGTCGTTTAGAAACCTTGGGTTTTATTCCGGGTACAAAAGTTCAAGTCATTACCAAAGGTGTTTTTGGTGGTGATCCAATTTTAATTCAAATTGGTTTTACCCGCTTCGCACTGCGTAAAGTTGAAGCCGCAAAGATTGAGATTGAAGGAGCTGCCGCATGAGTGATGCGCTACGTATTGCCCTTGTTGGTAACCCAAACTGCGGTAAAACCTCGCTGTTTAACCATTTAACAGGTACACGACAAAAAGTCGGTAACTATGCTGGTGTCACGGTTGAACGTAAAGTGGGTAATTTTACCTTGCCTTCTGGTCAAGCAGTTCGTGTTTTGGACTTACCTGGTACCTATAGCTTAGATGCCACGAGTCCTGATGAAGAAGTTACGCGTAATGTCGTAATGGGCAGTTTAAGTGAAGAGCGCGATCAAGATGCCTTTTTATGTGTGGTGGATGCCACTAACTTAAAACTGCATCTAGGTTTAGTGTTAGAGATGATCGAACTGGGTCGTCCAATGCTGATTGTACTGAACATGATGGATGAAGCACGCCGCCGTGGCATGCAAATTAACACCCAAAAACTGTCACAACGTTTAGGCGTGCCAGTGGTGGAAAGTGTAGCAGTGCGCGAATCTGGTATTGAAAACTTAAAGCACGCGCTCGATCAAGCCAAATATGCTGAGCCAAATACTGAACTGACCGGTTTAAAAGGTGATCATCATCAAAGAGTCGAACAGCTGATCACCGATGTCATTGTCTATGCTGAGCAAGATGATCAACGTTCTGATTTTCTGGATAAAATTTTCTTACATCCAGTACTTGGCTTAGTCAGCCTTGCGGTGATGATGTTTGTGATTTTCCAAGCGGTATTTGCTTGGGCAGCGCCATTTATGGATGGTATTGACGCTTTATTTGGTTGGCTAGGTGAAGTCATTGGTGCGAATATTGCGCATCCAATGCTGAATAGTTTAGTGGTCGATGGGATTATTGCCGGCGCAGGTGGGGTCGTGATTTTCCTCCCACAAATTTTAATTCTGTTCTTCTTTATTTTGGTCTTAGAAGAATCAGGTTACTTACCGCGTGCGGCGTTCTTACTGGATAAATTGATGTATAAAGCCGGTCTGTCAGGGCGTGCCTTTATTCCATTATTATCTAGCTTTGCCTGTGCAATTCCGGGCATTATGGCATCACGTACCATTAGCGATCCGCGTGACCGGTTAACCACGATTTTTGTGGCACCGCTGATGACCTGTTCAGCACGTTTACCAGTGTATGCACTGTTGATTGCTGCCTTTATCCCTGCACAAACGGTATGGGGCATCTTTAACTTACAAGGTTTGGTGCTGTTTGCTTTGTATATGGCGGGAATTGTCAGCGCATTGATGGTTTCGTTTGTGTTGAAGTTTTTCCAAAAAGACAAATCACAACATATGCTGTTAATGGAATTACCAAGCTATCGTTTACCAGATTTAAAGAACATTTGGATTGGTCTATTAGATCGTGCCAAGATCTTCTTAAAACGTGTCGGCGGTATCATCTTCGCTTTATCTATTTTGCTTTGGTTCTTATGTACGTTCCCACAAGCACCAGATGGCGCGACCTTACCTGATATCGACTATTCCTTTGCGGGTATGCTCGGTCATTTGATGCAACCGATTTTTGCGCCACTTGGTTTTAACTGGCAGATTTGTATTGCCTTAATTCCTGCTATGGCCGCACGTGAAGTGGTGGTTGCTGCACTGGGTACAGTATATGCCTTATCGGCTGTTGATGAAGATGCCATGTCAGAAGGCTTAGCTTCTTTAATCAGTAGTGGTGGTGACTTAGGTTGGTCATTGGCAACTGGTTTGTCTTTACTGGTTTGGTTTATCTATGCGCCACATTGTTTAGCAACTTTAGCCACAGTCAAACGTGAAACAGGTTCATGGAAAACGGTTGGCTTTATGACAGTGTATCTATTTGGTTTAGCTTATTTGATGTCGTTCTTAACCTATCAAATTGCTTCAAAAATCTTTGCTTAAACAATAGGAGCTTAAAAGATGGTGGAAGGTTTAATTATTGCTGTATTGGTACTGTGGAGTACATTGGTGGTATTTAAAAAGGTGTTTCCAAAGACATCTTTTAAGTTCTTTTTAAGCCTCGCCAATGTGGCAGAAAAACAAGGTTTGCCGCGTTTAGCCAAATGGTTAAAACCGGCTATGCCAGCAGGTTGTGGTGGGAGCTGTGGCTGTTCTACCAATGATGAGGCAGAAACCAAAAAGCCTGCTGTACAAGCAGTCAAATGGAAGTAACGACCAAGATGAAAAAGCCGCTCAATTGAGCGGCTTTTTTACGCCCAGACACAAAAAAAGCTGAAACAGCAAAAGCCAAAGTGCTAACATTTTGCCAGTTTAAAAACCAAGATAAGAGATGGGACAAATGTTAATACAACGTGGTGGACTAAAAGTTGTTGCAGGGCTAGGTATTTCGGGTGTTGCAGCGGTGAATTTCTTGCATGAAAAAGGCTACCGCGTTGCCGTAACCGACTCTCGCGCCAATCCGCCAGGCAGTGACCAAATTCCAGAAGAGGTACAAACCAGCTTTGGCAAGTTTGATGCAGAACTTTTATTGTCAGCAGAAGAAATTATTATTAGTCCGGGGCTTGATCCAAAACTACATGAAATTCAAGCAGCTATGGCCAAAGGTATTCCAGTTGTCAGTGAGATTCAAATCTTACGCCGTGCCACAGATAAACCCATTGTTGCGATTACTGGTTCTAATGCCAAAAGTACCGTGACTACATTGTTTGGTTTAATGGCACAAGATGCAGGCAAAAAAGTCGCAGTGGGCGGTAACTTAGGTCGTCCAGCTTTAGATTTAACCAAAGATGATCCTGAGCTGTATGTTCTAGAGCTCTCGAGTTTTCAATTAGAAACCACTTCTAATTTAAATGCTGAAGTTGCCGTTGTGCTTAATATGAGTGAAGATCATCTTGATCGTCATGGCGATATGATGGGCTATCACACTGCAAAACACCGCATTTTCCAAGGTGTGAAAAAAGTGGTGTTTAACCGTGATGATTCATTAACGCGTCCATTAGTACCAGATAGCACAACAATGCAAAGCTTTGGCTTAAATGCACCTGATTTGAATCAATATGGTGTGTTACGTGAAGACAACGGCAGCATGTGGCTCGCGCGTGGTCGTGAACGTTTAATTCAAAGTTCTGAGCTGTATATTCAAGGCACACATAATATTGCCAATGCTTTAGCTTGTTTAGCATTAGGCGAAGCGATGGGTTTACCGCTTGAATCTATGCTAGAGACTTTAAAAACCTTTAAAGGTTTAGAGCATCGCTGTGAGTTTGTGCAAGAAATCAATGGCGTGCGTTATTACAACGATTCTAAAGGGACCAATATTGGCGCAACTTTGGCGGCCCTTGATGGTCTAGGTGCAGCGATTGAGCCACAAGGCGGCAAAGTGGCAATTATCTTAGGTGGTCAAGGTAAAGGGCAGGATTTCACTGCACTACGTGATGCTTTAAGCAAATATGCCAAAGTTGCGGTATTGATGGGTCAAGATCGTCAGTTGATTGAAATAGCCATTCAAGGCACGACCGAACTTGTCAACGTGGATACTTTAGAACAAGCAGTACAAGTCTGTCAGCAACATACCAAGCCAAATGATGTGGTGTTACTTTCACCTGCCTGTGCAAGTTTGGATATGTTTAAGAGCTATGGCCAACGTGGTCAGGCATTTGTTGCGTGCGTTGCTGCACTGCCACAAGCACAATAAAAAAGGAAATCGCTATGGTGGGCTTTGCTCAGACAACCATTGCCAAAATACAACAATGTTATGATCAGATTGCACCAAAAGTGCCTGAGCAAATTACGGTACGTAATACTTTAATTTTCTGTGTCTTAGCTTTGCTGTGTATTGGTTCGATTATGGTCGCATCGGCATCTATGCCCTATGCCGACCGTTTACATGAAAATCCATTTCATTATGTGATGCGCCACGGAATTTCTATTGTGGTGGCTGCAGTCGCAGCCCTGTTGGCTTACCGTGTGCCGCTTGAAATGTGGTTTAAAAATGCCTTTAGCATTTGGATTGCCACCATTTTGCTACTGGGCGCAGTTTTGGTGGTCGGAACCGAAGTGAATGGTTCAACCCGTTGGATTCGGGTAGCAGGTTTTACTTTGCAAGCCACTGAAGTCGCCAAAGTTGCCATGGCGATCTTTACCGCAGACTATGTGGTACGCCGTTCAGAAGAAGTGAGAAGTAAAATATCAGGCCTGTTTCGTTTAGGCGTGGTGATGCTGCTCACCGTGGGCTTTATTATTTTAGAGCCAGACTTGGGCGCAACTGTGGTAATTGCCTTAATGATGCTTGGTGTTTTCTTCTTAGCAGGTGCGCCAATTATTCAATTCGCGGTGGCTTTTGTAGTGATTTTATTGGCCTTTGTGGCATTAATCCTATTTGAGCCATATCGTTTTGAACGTCTGATGTCATTTACCAATCCGTGGGATGATCAGTTAGGTGTAGGCTATCAGCTGTCAAATGCCTTAATGGCCTTTGGTCGTGGTGAGTTTTTTGGTGTAGGTTTAGGGCATAGTATGCAAAAAATGTCTTATCTACCAGAAGCGCACACTGACTTTATGCTAGCGATTTTTGCCGAAGAATTTGGCTTCTTTGGCTTTGCGGTTTTAATGTGCTTAAGTTTTACTATGTTGGCGTGCTGTATCAAGATTGCTCATCGTGCCTTACGTAACCAGTACTTACGTGCTGGCTATCTGGTGTATGGCGTGGCGATTATTTTCTTGCTACAGATTTTAGTAAACGCTGGTATGAACATGGGTTTACTACCGACCAAAGGTTTAACCTTGCCATTTATTAGTTATGGTGGTTCATCTTTAATTATGTGTGCGGTGATGATCAGCTTAGTTCTTAAAGTTGAAAGCCAAACACAGGGCATTAACCCAAGTCGAGAAGAGTCGAGCTTCTAATCAAACGGACCCTTTTGCTGAGCATGTTGTAAGACATTGCTCGGCATCTCGGTGCCGCAGTTTAAACATTTTACAAAAGCAGCTTTGGCTTTAGACAGTGGAATAAGCGGAATAAAAAATAAAGAAAAATAGTTGCGCTGTTGTCTAAGTTCATAGGATGTATGTGTGCGACAGACAGGACAAACAAACATATTTTTTTCAACAACTTTGGTTTTAGGCCCAACACCAAAAATAAAAAACATCGTCTTCCCCTCATGGTTTTTAACTAGCTTAACCTAGAAGATGGCTTTATAGGTAATGACCTTGTAACTCAATTTGATGCGGAATACGGCTCACATCCCATTGTGCAATGGCTTGCGCTAACATGACTTGTGGATGATCCACATCAACGTGGGGCTGTTTAAGTGCCTGAATGGCTTGTTGTAACAGTTGAGGTGCTTGATTGATCTCTAGTGCTTGAGCCAAATTTTGTTTAGACAGCTTTTGACCTTGATCATTCATCGCAAGCGGCAAATGCATATAATCTAAACGCGGATAACCGAGTAATCCACCAAGATAAATCTGACGTTCGGTGTTATCGAGTAAATCTGCACCGCGCACCACATGGGTCACACCTTGCAAATAATCATCCACCACCACGGCCAATTGATAATTAATAATGCCATCACGGCGCTTTAATACAAAATCACCTAAATCGGTTTTGAGCTTCGAGCAATGTTGACCTTGTAAGCGGTCTTCAAAGCAGATGGTGACATCTGCAACTTTTAAACGAATTGCTTGATGGGCAAAGGGGAGCTGTAAATTGCGGCAGGTATCTTGATAAATATGATTAGAACCGAGCATCTTACGGGTGCATTGGCAGGCATAGACTAAGTCTTTGGCGTGTAGATCAGCCAAAACACTTTCGTAAATATCCAAACGGTCTTTTTGAAAGATGATCTGATCATCAGGCTCAAAGCCAAAGGCATCAATGCAACGCAAAATATGCGCTTCACTGCCGAGATAAATCCGCGGAATGTCGGTGTCTTCAATGCGCACTAACCAACGACCATTTTGGCTACGTGCATCGCAATAGGTGGCCACAGCGGTGAGCAGTGAACCAAAATGCAAAGGGCCGGTTGGCGAGGGCGCAAACCGGCCGACATAAGCCATCCTGTTATCCCCCTCCTTGACTAAAGAAGGGGTGAGGGGAGGATTATTGAATAACATGCTTAACCGTTATTTTGCTTTTCTTTAATCTCAGCTAAAGTTTTGCAATCAATACACAAAGTTGCAGTTGGACGTGCTTCTAAACGACGTAAACCGATTTCAATACCACAAGTTTCACAGAAACCGTAATCATCGTTTTTAATCGCTTCAATCGATTGCTCAATTTTACGAATCAATTTACGTTCACGGTCACGCGTACGTAATTCAATCGCAAATTCTTCTTCTTGCGTTGCACGGTCGTTAACGTCAGGGAGGGCAGTGTTTTCGTCTTGCATGGTGTTTAAGGTACGATCCACTTCAGACATTAACTCAGCTTTCCAAGCCAATAAAATTTGACGGAAATGCTCAAGCTGTCCTTCCGACATGTATTCTTCATTTTTCTTAGGCTGATAAGGCTCGATACCAAATAGGCTAGCAGTAGAACCACCTTCAGTTGCCTTTGGCTTGGTCTTACGTACACGTTTTACAACGTCGGTTTGTTCGTCTAAGACTTGATTTTGGTTGTCATTCGCCATATAGGGCATTCCTCATCATATGTATGTAATTCGATACACACAAAAAAATATGGTGATATGCGATGTTGTTATCCACCCCAAATCGCGTTGTGCTGTTCGGGGGTCGTCATCATATAGACTTTTTCTGTATTTTAATAGTCTTTGATGCTTGGATTCGAAGTATCACGTGTCCATCGGAAGCCATAACTTAAAACAAAAAAATGAAAATGAAAAGTTAATAACCTGAAATTTCAACATTAATATTCTGTTGTAAATGTGTAAGTCGATGTACCTCTGTGTGAAAGCTACCATCACTTCTTAACTGTAAGACTCTGTAACCAGGCGCTTCGTTCCCAAGCGCAAAATCCTCACTTTTTGGTTTAAATTGCACACAAGTTGAAGGGGTTGAAAAAAAAGCAATGTGTTGCCATGTTTGGCATGATTCTTGATGCACATGTCCAAATAACACCAGCTTAACGTTGTTATGTCGGCCTAATAGGTCGGTTAAGGCTTCAGTGTTTTTTAGTTTGTGCTGATCAATCCAGTGTGATTGCATCGCAAAAGGATGATGATGACATGCAATGACAATATATTGCTCAGGGCGCGCAGCCAAAATCTGTTCAAGTTGCTGTAATTGCTGAGAGTCTACCCAACCATCGACTTGATTGGGTACTGCACTATTGAGTAGCACCAAGCTCCAAGCACCAAGTTCAATCACATGTGCACTATTTTGTTGCTGATAAAATGGGAAGCAGGCCACATCATCATGGTTGCCGGGTACATGAAAATAAGGAATATTTAAACGTTGTACATGCTGCACATAACGTTGATAGGTTTTAGTACAAGCTTCTTGAGCCAAATCACCCGTATGTAGTAAGGCGTTTGCTTCAGGATAATGCTGTTGAATATCTGCCAATACACTTAAAAGATTTTGTTCAGGATTGATGCTGACAAAATCTGTCGCAGCATCCGCCATTAAATGGGTGTCAGAAATATGTACTAATGTTAACTCAGTCATTACAGATGCTGTATTCATATCTGCCCCTCTTAGACATTCATTAGGGTTTTAATATGTTGTTGCAACCATTGCAATGCCATAATGACTGGCGCATTTTTTAAGCGACCAGTGGTGAGTAAGGGCGTGACATCTGAGTAATTAAAAACGTGTAATTGAATGTTTTCGCCTTCATCAGGCATACCAAAAATCGAGCCATTTTCAGGTAATTCTGCCTGCGCTACATATAAATGGAACAATTCGGAGCATGCACCAGCGGAAGGATAAAAGCTAAATAGATGTTGTAGGTCAAATAGACTGCAACCCGCTTCTTCTAAAGCTTCACGGTATAAACAGTCTTCTGGTTGTTCTTGAGCATCTAATACGCCAGCAATAATTTCCAATTGCCAAGGGGAATGGGCATCATCGAGTGCACCGACACGGAATTGTTCGATCAAGGCAAATTGTGCGCGTGCATCATTATAAATCAGTACGCCTGCTGCTTCAGGGCGATGAATGAGTTCGCGCTGTAAGGTTTTACTATAGTGATCTTGTCCAAACAGACGATGACGTAGACTGACTTTTTCAACCTGAATAAAGCCGCGAAAAACGTGTTCACGATTTTCAATTTTGACTTCGTTTTTAAGATAGGTGGCCTGTTTAATAATATTCATAGTTACAGTCAGGATGAAGTAAAGTCTTACTTCATCCTAACTGAGATTAAACAACAGGCAAAATGCTTTTTATAACTTGTGGTATATTTTTTGTCCATGTTCTATAAAGCGATCTTGCATCTGTTTTAAACCCGCAGCAATTTGTTGATTTTCTGCATAATCCCTCACATTTTGACTAATTTTCATGGAGCAAAATTTAGGACCACACATAGAGCAAAAGTGTGCAGATTTATGTGCATCTTTGGGTAAGGTTTCATCATGCATACTGCGCGCAGTATCAGGGTCTAAACTTAAGTTAAATTGATCTTCCCAGCGGAATTCAAAACGTGCTTTAGATAGGGCATTGTCACGCGCTTGCGCCCCTGGATGACCCTTGGCAAGATCGGCAGCATGTGCAGCAATTTTGTAGGTAATGATCCCATCTTTAACGTCTTTTTTATTGGGCAGACCTAAATGTTCTTTGGGGGTGACATAGCACAGCATCGCCGTGCCATACCAACCAATCATGGCCGCACCAATGGCTGAGGTAATATGGTCATAGCCTGGGGCAATATCTGTGGTAAGCGGGCCTAAAGTATAAAAAGGAGCTTCACCACAGACTTCAAGTTGTAAGTCCATATTTTCTTTAATCATATGCATAGGCACATGCCCCGGACCTTCAATCATGACTTGTACATCATGTTGCCAAGCACGATGCGTGAGTTCACCTAGCGTTTTTAGTTCTGCAAATTGGGCTTCATCGTTGGCATCTTGAATAGAACCTGGACGTAAGCCATCGCCCAAACTAAATGAAACATCATAGGCTTTCATGATCTCGCAGATTTCATCAAAATGGGTGTATAAAAAGTTTTCTTGATGATGTGCTAAACACCACTGTGCCATGATCGAACCACCACGTGAGACTATACCCGTTAAGCGATTGGCGGTTAACGGCACATAACGCAATAACACCCCTGCATGAATAGTAAAGTAATCTACGCCTTGTTCGGCTTGTTCAATTAGGGTGTCTTTAAAAATCTCCCATGTTAAATCTTCTGCCACACCATTAACCTTTTCTAAGGCTTGATAGATGGGTACAGTACCCACTGGCACAGGGGAATTGCGAATGATCCACTCGCGGGTTTCATGGATATTTTTACCCGTTGATAAATCCATGATGGTATCCGCGCCCCAACGGGTTGCCCATGTCATTTTAGCCACTTCATCGTGAATATTAGACCCCAGTGCTGAATTACCGATATTGGCGTTAATTTTGACTAAAAAATTACGCCCAATAATCATGGGTTCACATTCAGGGTGGTTAATATTGGCAGGAATAATGGCGCGTCCTGCGGCCACTTCTTGACGTACAAACTCAGGGGTAATTTCGGTTAAGTTTTTAGCACCAAAATTTTGTCCTGCATGTTGACGCAGATCTGTGCCTGCATGTTGGCGCTGATTTTCGCGAATGGCGATATATTCCATTTCTGGGGTAATGATGCCTTGTTTGGCATAGTGCATTTGGGTCACGTTATGACCAGACTTAGCACGGCGCGGCTTTTGTAGATGACGAAAGCGAATCTCAGCAGTGCTAATGTCACGTAAGCGTGCTTGACCAAAACGAGAGCTTAATTGCTCTAACACCTCGGTATCATGCCTTTGCTTAAGCCATGCCTCGCGTATATTGGGTAAGCCTTGGTTTAAGTCAATTTTAATGGTGGAGTCGGTATATGCTCCAGAAGTGTCATAAACCAAAAGTGGGGGATTATCTTCGCCACCTAAATTGGTTGGTGTGCTGCTGAGCTGAATTTCGCGCATCGGCACTTGAATATCAGGGCGTGAACCTTGGATATAGATTTTTTTAGAGGCAGGTAAGATACGGTGAAGGTCTTGAGCGTCTTGCTCATGTTGCGCAATGAGCGCGTCTTGAAGATTCGTTAATGGGTTCATGTCCATGATCCTTTGCAATATCAACGAATCAAGCACGACCAAAAACGTGGCAGATATATCCCAAAGATGGGGCATATCAAAAAGGCATAAGTTTTTAGTGGCTTGATTCCTACGCAGGTATTAACCTGATCAGGTTCAACGGTACTTTGGATTAAATGTAAAATTACATTGACCAAATCTCAGCGAGTCAGTTACTCGCGCTCCGTCAAGCGACTTGCAGTGTAACAGGACTAAAAAAACAACACTAATAGTGTTAATGTCTAAATACACACCGCATCTAAGAAACAATTTTTACCGCGCTGTAAATTTACTGGCACTAAATCCAGTTCATCTGTAAGTGCTGCAACAGCGGCTTGATGTTCTTGTTCCAAACTGCTGTGGCTCAGTTCAAAATCACGCTCAATAAAGTTTAAAAATTTCGTGGCTTGTGTGGCAAGAGTCGCATTTGATTGTCGGCTAATATATTGAATTGCCGCGAGACTCTGTGGGTCGATACTGTCAATCCCTTTATAACTATTGGAGACTTGATCACTTTGGGTGCCAGTAAATAACAACTGACTATAAGCGCGATATAAATACTGAGCGTCGTTTTTATAGCGACTATTTGGATAGCTGGCAAGATAGCTTTCCCAAAATAAAGCCCGCTCGGCCACAACCAAAGGCTCAACTTCTAGACTGTGTTGATTAAATAAAGGCTGACTATTTTGATTGGCTAAGGCTTGAATAAAGCTCTGTTCAGCTTCAGGTAAATACGGTGCAAAGATACGTGCTAAATACTGTGGACTGCGACGATAACCGACATAGCCATCGCTCAAAGTAATTAATTCAACGTAGGCTTGACCTTGATGCTTGACTAAATACTGGTCACGGACGCTCATTTGATCAAAATACTGTTGATGGAGTGTGGGATGTGTACCCGCACCATTTACATACTGCTCAAAAGCGTGTTGCTGGGCAGGTGTACGCTCAACCAGTAAAAAATTCTCGTACATATGTTGTGAAATGTCGAGTAAATCTAACTGTTGTTGAGTGGTCATAAGCGGCAGACAAACTTTGAGATTTTGATTAATTTCCTGTAACGCGAGCACTGTACGTTGATGATCTACCTGCTGCATATCTTGGGTTAGATTATCACATAGTGTATTGAGATCTTTTTCTGGTTTGGTGCTGTGAGCTAACGGTGCTGAGTCTGGAATTACGGGTTTTTCTGAAGGTTGGCAAGCGCTAAAGCTAAGTGCACACAACACTGGTAAGAATAACCTTGTGAAATAAGGTAAGGACAATGTTGTAAGCATAAGACCGCGACTGTTATCCAATGAATAGGCGTATTTTGCAATATATGTATATTCAGAGATGCTAGCAATATGTAGTATTCTGAGGCGATTTGGTTAATTATTAACACAAATCATAAGCTGCTGGCTCATTTTATGGAAAAGTTGTGTTTTTAAAAGCTAAGTTATGTAAAAAATACGCTAAAAATGTACCTAAATTCCCAATTGGGTTTGATGCTCAATCCCTAAATTTTTACGCTGTCTTTGTATGCTTGAGTAGGTCATATTCATGAAAAAACAACTTTTATTTCTTGCCAGCTTAATACTTGTTGCACCTAGCAGCTATGCTTTGGATTTAGTTGAAGCGTATCAGTTGGCACAAAAAAATGACCCCACTTGGCAAGCCAATCAATTGCAGTATCAAGTCGATCAACTTAATTTGGGTTTGGCGAAAGGTAATTTATTCCCAACAATTACCGTGAATGCCAATATCACCCGCAAAAGCCAAGATAATCAAAATAATAACCTAATTAATGTTCCTGGTTTTGAGAGTGAGAATTTAATGCCGAGTTCCTCAACAACTCGGCAAGCGCTAGTCACGGCTAAACAACCGCTGTTTCGTTGGGATGCGTGGCAAGGTTTAAAGCAAGTGAAAACTTCAATTTCCTTAAGTGAACTAACACTACGTCTACAACAGCAGCAGCATATTTTAAATACTGCTCAAGCTTACTTTAATGTGCTTAGACAGCAAGCGTTAACCGCAGCCCACGTGCAGGAAGAAAAAGCATTATTAGAACAGTTAAATATGATGCAAGCTAAACTACGTGAAGGTTTAGTAGCACGCAGTGAAGTCAGTGAAGCAGATGCGCAATATCAAAATGCACGTGCCAATCGTATTGCGGGACAGGTGCAAGTCTTATTGGCTCAAGAGCAGCTTGAACAGATAATTGGACCTTATCGTGAAAATTTAGCGGTATTAAGTCAAGATTTCCACTTTGAAAAGCCCTATCCAGCAGATTTAAGTGCTTGGCAAGAATTGGCTCAAAGCCAAAATTTACAGTTGCAGCAAGCACGTTTACAACAGCAATATGCTCAAGATGGTAAACGTGTTGAACAAGCAGCGCGGTTGCCACAAGTGACAGCAGTTGCGAGTTATGGCTATAACCAACAAAGTCCAAGTAGTGTGCTTGCTAGTGATGGCCAGTTTGATCAGGTTGGGGTTGAAGTAAATTGGAATGCTTTTACTGGTGGACGCACTAAAATTAATATTGAAAAAGCAGACGTCAACCTAAGAAAAGCCATGGCTGAAGTAGAAGCAGCCAGTCGCCAAGCCAATAGTGATGTGCGTAAGGCCTATATGCAAGTTGAAACGGATCAAGCGAAATTACAAGCACGTTTAGCTGCTATGCAATCAGCACAAAATGTGGCTAAAGCCTCACAGGCGCAGTACCGTGAAGGTTTAAAAAATATGGTAGATGTACTCTTAGCACAGCGTAATGCTTTTGCAGCCCAGCAAGATTATTTGAATAGCCAGTATGATTATTTAATCAATGTGTTAAACCTAAAGGCAGCCATTGGACAACTCAATGAAGATGATCTAAAACAATTAAATATGTGGTTGGTGCAAAAGTAACTTGTCATAGAATGGTCATATAAGCACGCTTTAATACTATGCTGCCAATCTGATGTCGTAAACATGCTGTGGAGTGATGACTTTGAGCCCAACTAATCCTGTGTTAAATCACCATATTTCTTCGCAATTTAATGAAGAATTGCAAGCCGTAAACACCAAGTTTATGACCATGGGTGGTTTAGTGGAGCAACAAGTCACCAATGCGATTCATGCATTACTTGACACTAATGCGCCTATGGCGATGGAAGTACAATTTAAAGACAACGCCGTGAATAAACTCGAAAGTGAAATTGATGAAGCTTTAACTTTAATTTTGGCACGTCGTCATCCTGCTGCGAGTGATTTACGTATGGTGATTGCCATGAGTAAAGCCAATACCGATTTAGAGCGTATTGGTGATGAGGCGGCTAAAATTGCCCGTATTGCACAAAACTTGTGTGAAGAGGGTGGTTCACCACGTGGCTATATGGAAACTCGTCATATTGGTAACCAAGTGCGGGTGATGATTCATGAAGCGCTTGATGCTTTTGCACGCTTAGATATCGACCAGGCATTACGTGTTTTATTAGCAGATGCAGATATTGATCGTGAATATCAATCTGCAACACGTACCTTAATGACTTATATGATTGAAGATCCACGTCATATTTCACGCGTGATTAATGTCATGTGGGTATTACGTTCTTTAGAAAGAATTGGCGATCATGCCCGTAATATTTCTGAACAAGTGATTTATATGGTTAAAGGTCTGGATGTACGTCATACCAGCTTGCAAGAAATTGAAGAAAAAGTACATAAACGCTAAGTTGCAGGTAGAGAAAAAAACAAGCTGATTTTTAATGGCTATAGCATTTTGTTAAAGTTATAGATAAAAAAATCCCAGATTTTTGGGGGAAAATCTGGGAGTAAAATTTAAAACTTTTGAGAAAAAGCTAAGCATTTTCTGAATAAGGTTCAGTATATAAATAACTCATTTACTTGTATTGTGGCTTATTGTGTAGGATTGTTGTGTTTTATATGCATATGTATCTGATGTGTAATATAAATCATATATTGCGCACTAAATATACATAAACCACCATTTTTAAATAATGGTTTGTGATGCTAATCACATTGTGATCTAGAGCTAAAAGAGCGTGATATTGTTGGGTTGTGTGTTTTTTAAACATCAAATAGAGTTCTTTATCATCTCAAACTATTTAAATGTTTATAAGTGATAAACATCTTCAAACTGAAGCCAGCAGCGATTTTTAAATGGCAGGCAGTGGCTTTAATTTTTAGAAAGCATTTTTTCCAAGTAATTAACTGAATCTATTTAAAATAGCATGCTTAGATTTTTTATAGGCAAAGTGTAGATAAATGTTAAAGTAAAAAAGAGCCTCTGATAAGGCTCTTTTTTATTAGAGCTTATGCACAATTAAGCTATTGTGATACAAAAAATAAGAGAGTTTCTTACTTTTCTTCAGGCTTTAGGCCTTCAGCTTTTTCCAATGATTCATCATTGTTAAAGAACTTCTCACGTTGTTCTTCAAGGAACTTTTTGGCATCTGCTTCAAATACATTTAAACGTTTTTCGTTAATCAATGTGGTTTGATGCTTTAACCATTCACCCCAAGCTTGTTTAGAAACAGTTTCAAAGAGCTCTTGACCCTTGGCACCTGGGAATGGTGCAAAAGCTAAGCCTTCCATTTCTTGTTGATATTTACGGCAAAATACTTGTCGAGACATATCAATACTCCAATTATAGATTGAGCAATTAAGCGTAAAGTTTTTCTAAACGTACATATGCACGTTCAATAGCAGCTTTCACTTGATTTGGTGCAGTACCACCAATATGGTTACGTGCATTTACTGATGCTTCTAAAGTTAAGGCTTTTTCAAAGACATCTGCTTGAATTAAGTCAGAGAACTGTTGTAACTGCTCAAGGCTAAGTTCAGATAAATCTTTACCTTCTTGGACACCAAGGGCTACAGCTTTACCGACAATTTCGTGTGCATCGCGGAAAGCTACGCCGTTTTTCACTAGGTAATCGGCAAGGTCAGTTGCAGTTGAGAAACCACGTAGCGCAGCTTCACGCATAACTTCTACGTTTGGCACAAGTGCTGGAATCATGTCAGCAAAGGCCATGAGTGAACCACGAACGGTATCGATGGCATCAAACAATGGCTCTTTGTCTTCTTGGTTGTCTTTGTTATAAGCCAATGGTTGACCTTTCATGAGGGTAAGTAAGCTCATTAAGTCGCCATAGACACGGCCAGTTTTACCGCGGATTAACTCAGGCACATCTGGGTTTTTCTTTTGTGGCATGATTGAAGAACCAGTACAGAAACGGTCTGGAATATTCACAAACTTAAACTGTGCTGATGTCCAAAGAATCATTTCTTCTGACATACGTGATAAATGCATCATAATTAACGATGCTGCAGCGTTAAATTCAATACCAAAGTCACGATCTGACACCGCATCAAGTGAGTTTTCAGCTACAGCTTCAAAACCTAGAAGTTCAGCTGTATAAGCACGGTCGATTGGGTAAGTGGTACCTGCAAGCGCAGCTGAACCCAGTGGCATACGGTTAGCACGTTTACGGCAGTCAATTAAACGCTCAGAGTCACGTACTAACATTTCAAACCAAGCCATTAAATGGTGACCAAAAGTCACAGGCTGTGCTGTTTGTAAATGCGTGAAGCCCGGCATAATGGTGTCGGTGTGTTGAGCTGCTAAACCTAAAATACCTTTTTGTAGTTTTTGCAACAATTGCAGAATGGCATCAATTTCATCACGTACATATAAACGAATGTCTGTTGCC
Source organism: Acinetobacter sp. CY17 (assembly GCF_059515825.1). Taxonomy (NCBI): domain Bacteria; kingdom Pseudomonadati; phylum Pseudomonadota; class Gammaproteobacteria; order Moraxellales; family Moraxellaceae; genus Acinetobacter; species Acinetobacter sp. CY17. Next base: position 15,828 of record NZ_JCAKMX010000018.1, on the reverse strand, counting down.
ACTTGGTCGTTACGGCTACGACCTGTATGAAGCTTTTTACCTGCAATACCAATGCGCTGCGTTAGACGCGATTCAATGTTCATATGCACATCTTCTAAATCGATGCGCCATTCGAACTGACCTGCTTCAATTTCAGCCTTAATTTGGTTTAAGCCGTTAACGATGTCATTGCGTTCTTGTTCAGTCAAAACGCCAACTTTAGCAAGCATGGTCGCATGGGCGATTGAACCTGCAATATCTTGTTTATAAAAACGTTGGTCAAACTGTACAGATGCGGTAAATTCTGCAACGAATGCGTCAGTCGCTTCTGAGAAGCGGCCGCCCCACATGCCTGAAGTTTGGGCTTGTGTATTTGAGGAATTAGAAGATGTGGTCATGTCGGCTCAATAAAAAAAGCAGTGATTTAACAACGAGTATAACAAATTCAAAAAGGCTTGCTCACACAGAAGACTTTCAAACTGTTGCGTCTGCGTCAGATACAACGCAATTTGCTTATTTTTTTACGAAAACCAAACGTTGGCAACATTTAATTGAGCTATTTATTGCCAGCAATATTTTGGCCATGTTATTAAGCCTTGCCGAATCACGTGGTTGGGCCAATTTAAGTGGCATGCGTTTATTAGAATATGCGTTATATATCAATTGGGTGTTAATCAGTTTTGTCGCATGTTTTGAAAAAATGCAGCCCAAGCTGGCTGGTTTATCTTTAAGTCAAAACTTAATCACGGGCTTTGGGTTATTACAGGGTATCGTATTTTTCACCAGCTTAAGTTTAAATTTTTTAATGTATTGGGGCAGTCATTGGAGTTTTAGAGATTTTCACTGGGGGATTTTGTTTGAGGGCCTAAGCTTACATTTAAGTTATGGGGTATTACTGGGATTATTTTGCTTTCGTTATGTATTTTTGCGCGAACAATGGTTACGTCAGCAGCAAAGTGAACTTAAAGCGCGTATTCAAGCCTTACAAGCACGCATTCAGCCACACTTCTTATTTAATAGCTTAAATAATGTTTTAAGTTTAATTAGCATTGATCCTGACAAAGCTGAACAAATGTTAATAGATTTATCACGTTTATTTCGCGCCAGTTTACAAGAATTAAAATTAGTCCCCCTCAAAGATGAAATTGAATTATGTCAGCGTTATTTAGCCATTGAGCAAGTGCGTTTAGCTGAGCGTTTAAATGTCGAATGGAAATTTGTGCATTTAGAACGAGCTCGTGAGGTTAAAATTCCTTTATTAACCTTGCAACCTTTATTAGAAAATAGCATTAGCCATGGGGTAGAAAAGATTTTAGCCCCAAGCCAAATTACGATTTTAATCGAAATACGTGAAAAACAAGTTAATATTATTATTACCAATCCATACGTGGCATCTGAGTTAGGGCAAACGCGTGGTCATGGTATTGCTTTAGACAATGTAAAACAGCGCCTTGAGGCATATTTTGGGGAAAAGGTAACATTTCAGAACTATGCAGGTGCTGGAATATTTACTACAGTGGTGCAATACATTTATAAAAAATAATAAACGCCACATTTTAAATCGAGTTTTTGGATAAAAGGAGGATACATGGACATCCTAATTTGTGACGATGAAGCTTTGGCAACACAGCGTCTGTCACGATTGGTTGAACAGCTTGGGCATGAGGTGGTGGCGGTGGCGAGCCATGGTAAGCAAGCAATTGAGTTGACAGAGCTTTATCAACCAGATGTCGTATTATTAGATATACAAATGCCTGAAATGGATGGTTTAAGTTGTGCTGAGTATTTGCGTGAACTTGATCCTATGCCAGCAATTGTGTTTTGTACCGCGTATGATGAACATGCTTTAGATGCATTTCAGATGGCAGATGGCTACTTATTAAAACCGATTATGCAACAGGAATTGCAGCGGGTTTTGGAGCGGCTAACTAAAATTAACCAAGCTCAATTGAGCCTTTTAAAACAACAAGAATATATGGACGAAATTAAAGTAAAACGCCAGCAGATTGCGGCAAAAACCCACCGCGGAGTGGAACTGGTACCCTTAGAAAATATTTACTATTTTTTAGCGGATCAAAAATATGTCACGGTACGCCATAAAAATGGCAGTGTACTCATAGACGAAACCTTAAAAGATTTAGAACAAGAATTTGCTGATCAATTTATTCGCATTCATCGTAATGCGTTGGTCTCTATTGCCTATTTAGAAGGCTTAGAAATTTTAGGTGCAGGGCAATATCAAGTGCGTTGTCGTGATTTAGAGGAACGTTTGGCAGTCAGTCGTCGGCATTTACCTCATCTACGGGAACGTATTCAAAAGTTGTAAAAGCAATAAATCTGCTTGCATTTTTAAGGGATCAGGTTAAGTTTAAACATATTGCAATAAAGATTTAATAGCCTATGAAAACCCTGAAAATTGCCACTCGACAAAGTCCACTTGCACTTTGGCAAGCAGAGCATATTCGTGCACGTTTAGAGCGCTTACATGCGGATTTAACCGTGGAGTTAGTGACGTTTGTCACTCAGGGCGACAAAATTTTAGATACCCCATTGGCAAAAATTGGCGGTAAAGGTTTATTTGTCAAAGAATTAGAAGCTGCATTACTTGATGGACGTGCAGATTTAGCGGTGCACTCAATGAAAGATGTACCTATGGCGCTGCCTGAAGGTTTAGCGCTAGCCGTGACTTGCGAGCGCGAAGATCCACTGGATGCTTTTGTCTCTAATACTTATGCAAGTTTTGCTGATTTACCGCAAGGTGCTAAAGTGGGCACTTCAAGTTTACGTCGTAAGTGTCAAATTTTACAGGCGCGTCCTGATTTAGAAATTTTGGATCTACGCGGCAATGTCGGCACACGTTTATCTAAACTTGACGCAGGTCAATATGATGCCATCATTTTAGCCAGTGCTGGCTTAAAACGTCTTGAAATGCCTGAGCGTATCCGTCATAGCTTAGATGCCCAAGTTAGCTTGCCTGCAGTGGGGCAAGGTGCCTTAGGTTTGGAATGCCGTAGCAATGACCAAGCGGTATTGGATTTAATTATGCCACTTATGCATGCTGAAACTGATGTGTGTGTACGTGCCGAACGCGCCTTTAACGCTTATTTAGAAGGTGGTTGCCAAGTGCCTATTGCAGCTTATGCCACCCTAGAAAATGGCGAAATTCAGCTTGAAGGCCGGGTTGGCAGTGTAGATGGTCAAACTCTATTAAAGGCACACGTGCAAGGTCAGCCAGAGCAAGCCGAAGCACTTGGTGTGGCACTGGCTAAAGACTTATTGGCGCAAGGTGCAGGCGAGTTGCTACAAGCCCTCTATCAAAAATAATATGCTGTTTATTAATACCCGTCCGCATGATCGTGCCGCAGCTTTGTCTCTGGCACTGTCAAAACAGCAGATTGATGTTTTTGAGTTGCCATTACTTGAATTACAAGCCTTCCCATACACACCTGCGTTGGCTAGCTTATATCAGCAATTGCCCAGCAGCCAAGTGATTGTGGTGGTTAGCCCTACCGCAGTTGAGATTGGCATGCAATATCTAGCCAAAAGTGGTTTATCTGTGGTGGATTTAGCCCAAGTGGAATGGGTGGCGGTGGGGCTAAAGACAGCTCAAGCTTTGGCAAAATATGGGATTCAAGCCCATATTCCTGAACTAGAAACCTCGGAAGGGATGTTACAGCTGCCAAGTCTGCAACATTTAGCGCGAGGCAGTCGTATTGCTTTTTGGCGTGGCGAAGGTGGGCGACAATTTATGATGCAACAATTACAAGAGGCAGGAATGCAAATTGTGAATATGTTGTTGTATCAACGTGATTGTCCTGTACACAGTAAAACACTCATTCAAACGCTATTAGCGCAGCTTCGAAAGCAACCTGAATATACGGTGTTAATCAGTAGTGAGGCCAGTTGGCATAATTGGTTAGCACTCTTAAAAGCACATCCAGCTGTGATTGCTCGGGCGCAATATGTGGTGTTGGGGACACGTTTGGCGAGCTTACTTGGTCAATATCGTGCTGTGCACCGTAATGAGTTTAAAATTATTGAAGTATCACAGCTTCAACCGGACAGTATTATGGCCAAGCTAAATAAAGATGAAGGAAAAGCATGAAGAAGGTCTTGATCTTATTGGGTATTGTGCTGTTGGGCTGGTTGGTTAAACTCAGTTATGATGTGATGCAGTTGACGCAAGCACAACTGCATATGCAGCAAAGTTTACATCAGGCTCAACAGCGTAATGCCAGTTTAAATGATCGTTTAGTGGCCTTACAGCGTGATACAGAGCAGACTCCGGCGCCACTTGCCCCGACTGATCAAGGGAGCACAATTCATCCACTGGTCCTGATTCAACAGCAACTGGATTTGGTTGAGTTTGCCTTAAAACAGCAACAGTATACCTATGCTTTAGAAAAACTCAGTCATTTACAAGCTGATTTAACACAATCGAGTGTTTCTGATAGCTTAAAAGCAGCCTTGGCTGCAGCTATTTTAAAAGATCGGCAAGATATTCAAAATTTTGTAAATACGCGTCAGCAACAACAGCAACATATAAATCAGCTGCTGCAACAACTCGACAGCGTACTCAGTACTGAAATTCGTCAGCAGAATTTAACGGTTCCTCATGAACCTAAAGCTGCATTTTGGCAAAAATGGTTGCAAGTAGAGTCAGTCGATCAACCCTCGCATCTTCTGATGCAGCGCCAATTTGTGTTAAAAGAGGCACAGTTGCACATTTTACTGGCACGTCAGATGTTATTGCAGGGACAATATTTAGCCTACCAGCAAGAAATGACCATTGTGAGTAAAAACTTACAGCAGTTGCCTGATCAAAAAGCCCAGCAAATTTTACAAAAAATTGAACGAGCCAAAGCTTTAACTCGCTTGGTTCCTCCTGTATTGACCACCCGAGCTTTACTGAGATAAGTCATGCGCCAAATTTTACTTGCCTATGCCATGATTACTTTACTGGCTTTTGCAATCTTAAGTGTGTTGAGTTATGGGCATGGTGCAGGCTATGTCTATTTATATTGGCGTAACTGGCAAGTTCAAAGCAACTTTTGGGTCCTGTTTATTGTTTTAGCGTTCCTGAGTCTTTTGGCACAAAGTTTATGGTATTTGGTCAAAGGTTATTTAAGTCGTGAACAGCGCAAAAGAGAAAACTTACTCAATTTTAAAAACTTACACCCTTATGAACAGTTGGCGGTTATTTGGTTATTGGATGCTGGACGTGACCAACAAGCTTTTATTCAACAAGCCTTTCAACAGTCAGCGTTATTACAAGGGGTTATGCAGGCCAAGTTAGCCAATATGCAAGGTCAAAGCCAAAAAGCACTCTTGGCCTTAAATCATACCCACGCCATGGCATTTGAATTGTCTGAACTGCAAAGAATCGAAATTTATTTGGCGCAAGGTGATGCTGAACAAGCGCTCACCCACCTTGAGTTTTTAAATCAACACGCGTTATCGCCATGGCTTGAAGACGTCGCACAAGCGTATCAAAAACGTCTGATAGCCTTGTGGGGGCGTTTTGCCCTGCAATTTCCTTGGGTATATTTACGCGCAACGCAATATGGACATTTGGCCACAGAAACCAAAGTCCAATGGTTGGAACAAGTTTTGCAGCAATTTGAGCAAGCAAGTCAAGAGGATCTTGAATACCTTAAACAGCGGTACATTGCGGTCAGCACAGATTTAGAGGCTAAAGACGCAGCTGTAAAATTATGCTGGTTGCGAATTTTGACACGTTTAGCGGATATGCAACATGAGCAGCAAGTATTAGCACAGCATTTACTAGCACAGCAATTTCATGAAGAAGTTTTCTATTTATGGTTACAGCAGCAGTTACGCCAACCACAACCAGATTATGCCGAGATTGAGCAACATATTATGCTGTGGGAACAGCAATATCTGAGTGTGCCGGTGTTAAATTTTGCCAAATATTATGTTTATCAAGCAACCTATAGAGAAGCTGAAGCAGAGCAACTTCTGCATTTATACCCTGAGCATGTATTAATGAGTTATTTAAGAGTACAACAGGCATTAAAACAACAGCCCAATTTATTGCAGCAACTCAATATAATCTTTGAAAATAACACACATCAGATTGCAATAAAAAACTAACCATGGATTAAAAAATGTTAAAACTAGATGATTATCCAGTGCTATTTGAACAGCGTGTGGACTGGGGTGACATGGATGCATTAGGACATGTCAATAATGTGGTTTATTACCGCTACATGGAAAATGCACGAATTTATTTTATCGATCAACTCAAATTAAGACGTCATGATATTAATACAGTGATTGCGCTTAGCCAGTGCAAATATTTAAGCCCAACGGTTTATCCAGATGTATTAAAAATAGGGGTGAGAGTAGAAGAAATAAGAAATAGTGCCTTACGCATGAGTTATTTGTTATACAGCACGGAGCAACAGCGTGTAGTGGCAATAGGTGAAGCAGTACAAGTAATGTTGAATAAAAAAACAGGTGAGAAAACTTTAATTCCTCATGAATTAAGGCAAAGTATATTAAAACTGCATCCAGAGTTAAAATAAATACAGTAAAAGCCTATTATGTAGATGTATTGTTATTTATTATATCCACGTGTTGAATCTTTCTTTTAATAAAAATAAGATGCCAACAACTCGAGTAAATGAATAAATAATTGTGGAGTAGGAAAATGCCAGATATTAGCAATTTATCAGTGGAAGAATTAAAGCGTTTACAAGCAGAAGCAGAGTTATTAATTGCCTCAAAGAAAGATCAGGCAATTGAAGACGCTTATAATCAAATTACGGCGATTGCTGATAATGTCGGTTTAAGCATTGAACAGATTTTAGAATTTGGTGCGCAAAAACGTAAGAAAAGCACACGTAAAGCAGTAGAACCACGTTATCGTAATAAAAATAATCCGTCAGATACATGGACGGGTCGTGGTAAACAACCACGTTGGTTAGTCGCTGAGCTTGAAAAAGGGGCTAAATTAGAAGACTTTTTAATCTGAGTTTTCATCAGTTGTTCATAAAAGTCGTTTAGATTATTAAAACCAAGCCAATGTGCTTGGTTTTTTTATGGCTTAGAATTGGCGTACCTAGAAAATTATGCATAATGTGGCATGCTGATGAAAAAATATCCCAAGGTAAAATACAAAATGCGATTGGTTGTTCAGGGATGATGAAAAAGCCCAAAATGCTGCATTGGTGGTTATTTGCCGCCTTGACGTTTTTAATCTGTGTGTTGCTGCAAGTGCCAGCAGCTTGGCTTGTGGCAAAGTTTTATCCAAAACAGCACAGCCTACACAATATCAGTGGCAACATCTGGTCCGGTCAAGCGGATTGGAGTAAAGGGCAGCTCCGTGGTTTGCTGAAATGGCAAGTGCGTCCTTTAGATCTTTTACGCTTACGTGCAGCAGCCAATCTTGATTTGCATAGCGGACAAAGCCAGTTAGAAGGCGTGATGGCCTATAGCTTGGGGAAAAAAATCATCATCCAAGATTTGAATGGTCAAGTTGCGCCAGATACTTTAAAAAATTTAGCTGCATGGCAGTGGCCATCCAATCACTTGCAACTTGAAGACGTATCTCTGCACTACAAGCCCGAGCAAGGTTTTATACAAGCGCAAGGTCAAGTCAATTGGGCTGGTGGCGAACTTTTATATCGTTATGCTGAGCGCCAAGAACGCATGAATGTACCCATGTTAAAAGCCAATTTAGCTGCACATGAGGGCAAATTGGTCCTCGATGGGCGTGACAATCGTGAACAAAAAATGCTGAATTTGAGCCTAGATCAACAGATGATGCTGGATGTGCAATTGACACAGCGCTTACTCTTAAATGTCCCTTCTTATCAGGGTAAAGCAGGTTTAGATACGTATGTACTGAGTACCCGCCAACCTCTATTTAGAGGGTTGAACTAATGCGTCATTGGCGTGATCAATTGGATCTTAAAAAACTCGATCAAGTTGCACCGGTTATTTTTGCGCTGTTGTTAATTTATTTATGTTGGAAATTAGCGACCTTATTTTGGTTGGTGCTAGCCCCTATGCAAGCTATGCAATTTGAACGGGTAAATTTAGGCTCACAACAAGCAAGTGTACCCAATATTAGTCATTTTGCCTTGTTTAAAGCCAATCAAGCACCGGCTGCAATCACTAATTCAAATATGAGTTTGCATGGCGTGGTGATTGGTTCACCGAGTCAATTTTCTTCAGCGGTCATTAAAGCCAATAATGTGGCAGAGCGTTATCGTGTAGGGGAGTTTATTGCGGATAGCAACTACCAACTCGCCGAAGTGTATTGGGATAAAGTGATTTTACGTAGCCCAACAGGTGCCACAGAAATACTGAAAATGGCTACGATGGAAAATCTAAATCAGGATTTGTCTTTCAAGGCGCAGCAGAATCCAGCACCAGCACCTTCTACCGCTGCCTTGACACCAAGCAATACAGAACAAGCTATGGGTCAAGCGGTGCAGCAATTGCAACAAAATCGTGAGCAATATTTACAAACTATGGGCGCAACCAGCGATGGTGGAGAGGGCTATCAAGTTAGTGCTCGTACGCCACTGGTCTTAAGACGCAAATTAGGTTTACAACCGGGTGATCGCGTTTTGTCTTTAAATGGACAGCGTTTAAGCGCCGGACAAAATGAGGCGCAGCTCTTAGAACAAGCGCGTCAGTCTGGACAGGTCAAACTCGAAGTACAACGTGGTGATCAAGTGATTACTATTCAACAAGATTTAAACTGATGCACAATCAGCGCAAGGAAATTCGGTAGATGATGGCTTTATTTAATCATGAGCGTGCTTGGGGCTTGGTCGTAGCAGCACCGCTCCTTGTTATGGCGAGCACTGCAGTATCAGCACAAACATGGAAAATTAACTTACGTGATGCGGATTTAACCGCCTTTATTAATGAAGTTGCAGATATAACAGGTAAAAACTTTGCTGTAGATCCGCGAGTACGCGGCAATGTCACCGTGATTTCCAATGAACCACTGAATAAAGCCGAAGTCTATGACCTGTTTTTAGGCGTGCTCAATGTCAATGGGGTGGTGGCGATTCCATCGGGCAATACCATTAAGTTGGTGCCAGACAGTAATGTCAAAAGTTCAGGCATCCCATTTGATGCGCGTCATCGTGCCGGTGGCGACCAAATTGTCACCCGAGTGCTGTGGCTCGATAATACCAATCCGAATGATTTAATTCCGGCTTTACGGCCTTTAATGCCGCAATTTGCGCATCTGGCTGCAGTGCCGGGCACCAATGCTTTAATTATTTCAGATCGTGCCAGCAATATTTATCAGCTTGAAAGTATTGTGCGTAATTTAGATGGCACAGGACAAAATGATTTTGAAGCCATTCGGTTGCATTCCAGTCAAGCTGAAGAAATGATGAGTTTGTTAGAGGGCATGAGCTCAACCGGTGCTGCCAAAGATATCAAAGGTTCACGCGTGCGTTTAATGGCAGATACGCGTACTAACCGTATTTTAGTCAAAGGGGATACTGCAACACGTAAACGTATTCGCCAAATGATTGAAACCTTAGATGTACCTGCAGCAGATCGTTTAGGTGGTCTAAAAGTCTTCCGTTTAAAATATGCCAGTGCCGATAAACTGGCAAATATTTTACAAGGCTTGGTCACAGGTCAAGCGGTGAATAACAGTAACAATAGCAATACTACAAATAGCAATAGCAATAGCAATAGCAGTAACTCAAGCAGCAATAACGGCTCAAGCAGTATTAATACCCCAAGTATTAATTTAGGTAGCTCAAGTAGTAACAACAATAACAATCTGACCAGTTTTAGCGCTGAGGGTGTGAGTATTATTGCGGATCCAAGCCAGAATGCTCTGGTGGTTAAAGCCGAACCACAATTAATGCGTGAAATTGAGTCGGCAATTCAGCAACTTGATATTCGTCGTCAGCAAGTGTTAATTGAAGCCGCGATTATTGAAGTTGAAGGCAACGATGCTGATCAACTTGGTGTGCAATGGGCACTCGGTGATATTAGCAGCGGTGTGGGTTTAATTAACTTTGATAATGTGGGTTCAAGTTTAGGTAACTTAGCTGCCGGTTATTTAACGGGGGGTGCAGCAGGACTAGGTGCCGCTGCAGCAGGCAGTGCGGGGACGTCCTTAGTATTAGGTGATTATCGTGAAGGCAGTAATGGTTCACGGCGTTTATATGGTGCGTTAATTCAAGCCTTAAAAGAAAAGACCAAATCTAATTTACTGTCGACCCCGTCTATTGTCACCATGGACAATGAAGAAGCCTATATTGTAGTGGGTCAAAACGTACCTTTTGTTACAGGTTCGGCAGCAACGACCACCAGTGGTGTCAATCCTTATACCACGGTAGAACGTAAAGACGTGGGTGTGACCCTAAAAGTGATTCCACATATTGGTGAAGGTGGCACAGTTCGTTTAGAAGTCGAACAAGAAGTCTCTGCGGTACAAGACAAAGGTCAGGCGCAAGATTTAGTCACCAGTAAACGTGCCATTAAAACCGCAATCTTAGCTGAACATGGACAAACCATTGTCTTGGGCGGTTTAATTTCTGATAACTCAGTACATACTCGTCAATCTGTACCAGGTTTGGGTTCATTACCGGGGATTGGGCGCTTATTCCGTTCTGACGCGTCACTCAATGAAAAACGCAACTTATTGGTGTTTATCCACCCGACCATTGTGGGCGATAGTGCCGATGTACGTCGTATTTCGCAGCGTCGTTATGATCATCTGTATAGTCTGCAATTGGCGATGGATGGCGATGGCAACTTTGCCAAACTGCCTGAGAATATTGATGATGTTTATTTACAGCGTTTGCCTGTATCTAAAGCAGCAAAAGATAGTCCTTATCAAAATGTACCCTCAGCACCTACGAGTAGTGCCAGTACAGCAGTGACGACACCTGTTGCGATTGAGCCCATGGTAGAGCGTACAAAAAATACCGTAACCACCACCACAATTCGCCCTGTGACTAATGAGGCACAGTAAACAGCATGTTATGATGGTGAAAAAATCACACGAGAGACTTATTTCATGACTTGGAAATTACAAGCGATTTCAGCTGAACTTGCTGGCCAAGAAATTAGCATCGACCGTGATATGTTGGTCGGACGTCATCAGGCTGCGGACATCGTATTACAGTCGAGTGAAATTTCACGTAAGCACGCAGCATTTCTACGCGTAGAAGATGCACTTTGGCTACAAGACTTAGCCTCTTCAAACGGCACTTTTGTTAATGACAATCGTATTAGCGAACAAGTGTTGTTAAAAGATGGTGATATCGTACAGTTTGCCAGTATTAAATTCTCTGTGCTTGCCCCAGCGCAAGAGCTCACTGTCGATCCTGCTTTAGAGAAATCGGTTGAAGAAGCAGTCAAAGAAGTATCACCTGCCAAGCAAATGAATGAGCAAGGTATGCCAAGCTTAAAAGAGCGTGATGCCTCGGTGCAATTAAGCCGTGATGGGATGCCAACCAACGTGGGTGTGCCAAAGCCTGCACCGATTCCTGAAGGTGTTGACTTAACTGCGGCCACACCTGAGCCAAAGCCTGTGCCAGTTGAACAACCAGAATCACGCGTAGAAGCGGCACAAGAACAGCAAAAAAATACCACAGTTGGCTTAATGACGGTGATTGCGATCATCATCATCGCAGTGTTAGCCTTTGTGATGTTTAAATAATATTTGCACGCATAACAATAACAAGGCATGCCATCGCATGCCTTTATTTTTGAGGGAAACAATATGTCAGTTGCTAAACTTGATCAACGTCAAGTGATTTTATTTGATTTAGACGGCACCTTAGTCGATTCAGCCTTTGATTTATATCGCGCCATGAATATGAGCTTAAACGTGCTGCAATTGCCTAATGTAACCGAAGAACAAGTACGCGTCTGGATTGGTAAAGGCACAGCGCTGTTTTGCCAAAGCACTTTGCAATATTTAGTGGGCGAAGTTCATCCTGCACAGCATAAACAACTGTTAGATACCTTTTTAGACATCTATAACGCTGATCCTTGTGTCGATACCAAGCCCTTTGACGGCATTATGGAATTTTTGGCATGGGGTAAAGCCCAAGGCAAAACTTTGGTTTGTGTCACCAATAAACCTGAAGCACCTGCGCGTATGATTGTCGAACAGTTAGGGATGAATGATTATTTTGCTGATGTAATTGGTGGTGACCGCTTTACTGAGCGTAAACCACATCCACGTCAGTTATTGCACTGTGTTGAGCATTATGGCGTAACCAAAGCCCAAGTTTTAATGATTGGCGATTCTGTCAATGATGTAGAAGCAGCACGCCGTGCAGGAGTTGATTGTATTGTGGTCAGCTATGGCTATAATCATGGTGAAAATATTTTAGATTGTCAGCCGCAACAAGTGGTTGATAACTTAACCGAATTGTTGGTTTAAATATTTTAGCGGTAGATAAAAAATCAGTTAAGGATGCTCTAATGAATGAATGTATGGTTTTTCGATGGCGATGCTCTGTATTTGCAAATTTTTCATCTAGCCCATAAATCGATATAGAGACCTTACATGACTACACAAGCACAATTTAGCCAACTTGCAGTGCAAGGCTATAACTTAATTCCTGTCTACCGCCAACGCCTTGCCGATACCGAAACTCCGCTTTCGGTATTTGCCCGCTTAAAACAGCATCAACAAGCTTATTTATTCGAATCTGTAGAAGGCGGTGAGAACTGGGCGCGTTATTCGATTATTGGTTTAGGTGAATCAACAGTTTTTTCCTGCAATAACGGTCAACTCAGCGTACAACACGCCGATGGCAGCGTTCAAAAGCAAGCCTGTTCAGATCCTTTTCAATATATCCGCGACTTCCAAGCACAGTTTAAAGTGCCTACCCAAGCCGATTTACCCCAGCTGCCAAGCTTTACAGGAGGTTTAGTTGGCTACTTTGGCTATGACGCAGTGCGTTATATCGAACCTAAGCTAAACAATATGCCTGAAGCCGATCCTGTCGGTTTGCCTGATATTTGGATGATGCTGTCTAAAACTGTGATTGTATTTGATAACTTAAAAGACACCTTATTTTTAATTGTACATGCCGATAGCAGCGATGCTGAAGCTTATGACAAAGCGCAGACGCAACTTGATGCCTTAGAGGCATTACTAGCGCAGCCTGTGGTATTACAAGCTAAAGCACATACGCCACCAAAATTTGAGTCTTTAACGGGTAAACAAGAATTTTTAGCGTCTATTGCCAAGGTTAAAGAGTACATTAAAGCGGGTGATGTGATGCAAGTGGTACCCGGGCATCGTATGGTGTCGGACTTTGATGGCGAACCTTTACAGGTGTATCGCGCTTTACGCCACTTAAATCCATCACCGTATTTATTTTTGGTGCAAGGACAGACCTTAGAAAATAATCAGCCTTTCCATATTGTCGGTTCATCACCTGAAATTTTATCGCGTTTAGAAAATGGCATTGCCACAGTACGACCTTTAGCGGGTACACGACCACGCGGCAAGACTAAAGAAGAAGATTTAGCCTTAGAAAAAGATTTGCTTTCAGATGAAAAAGAAATTGCTGAGCATTTAATGCTGATTGATTTGGGACGTAATGACGTTGGACGCATTGCCAAAATCGGTAAAGTGCAAGTCACTGATCAAATGGTGATCGAACGTTATTCGCATGTCATGCATATTGTCTCGAATGTGCAAGCTGAAGTGCGTGATGATGTGGATGCTTTGGATGTTTTTAAAGCAACTTTCCCCGCAGGAACACTTTCTGGTGCACCAAAAATTCGTGCCATGCAAATTATTGATGAAGTTGAGCCGGTAAAACGTGGAATTTTTGGTGGCGCTGTCGGTTATTTAGGCTGGCATGGCGAAATGGACATGTCGATTGCGATTCGAACCTGTGTAATTCGTGAAAATAAGGTCTATGTTCAGGCGGGTGCAGGCGTTGTTTATGACTCAAATCCTGAATCTGAATGGCAAGAAACGCAAATAAAAGCTCGCGCAGTGATCAAATCGGTTGAATTATCGTCAAATGCGTTAATTTTATAGGTTTTTTTTGATTTTTTTAAAAAAAAGGCTTGCATACATTTTAAATTTTGCTAAACTGCTCATCGTTCCGAAGCGAAACGCACGAAACACTAAGAAAGAGCCGGCATAGCTCAGTTGGTAGAGCAACTGACTTGTAATCAGTAGGTCCACAGTTCGAATCCGTGTGCCGGCACCATCTTAGAGAGTTGAGTAGTTAAAGTAAAGAACGAACACTGATGTAAGTGTAAAAATGGTGAGATTCCCGAGCGGTCAAAGGGGGCGGACTGTAACTCCGCTACGAAAGTTTCGAAGGTTCGAATCCTTCTCTCACCACCAATTTTAAGACTTCACAAGTGGATGTACCAACATAGTGCGGGAGTAGCTCAGTTGGTAGAGCGGCAGCCTTCCAAGCTGCATGTCGCGAGTTCGACCCTCGTCTCCCGCTCCATTATGATGAAGTACAAAATTTTGCTCTTATAGCTCAGTGGTAGAGCACTCCCTTGGTAAGGGAGAGGTCTCGAGTTCAAATCTCGATAAGAGCTCCAGATACAGTTTAGCAACTCAAGTTGCACAAGATTTCCAAAAAGCAGGCTATTTAGTCTGCTTTTCAAGTATTTGAAGTTTGGTTTTTTAAAACGCTATGTCGGAGCTGGGTTTTACTCAGGATTGTGTTCGACGTAAACGAGGATCATAAACATGGCTAAAGCTAAGTTTGAACGTAATAAGCCACACGTTAACGTGGGCACAATTGGTCACGTTGACCATGGTAAAACAACTTTAACAGCTGCGATTGCAACTGTATGTGCTAAACAATTTGGTGGCGAAGCGAAAGACTACGCTGCAATTGACTCAGCACCAGAAGAAAAAGCACGTGGTATTACAATTAATACTTCACACGTAGAATACGATTCTCCAATCCGTCACTACGCTCACGTAGACTGCCCGGGCCACGCCGATTATGTTAAAAACATGATTACTGGTGCTGCTCAAATGGACGGTGCGATCCTTGTATGTGCTGCGACTGATGGTCCAATGCCACAAACTCGTGAACACATCCTTCTTTCTCGTCAGGTAGGTGTACCTTACATCGTTGTATTCTTAAACAAATGCGACCTTGTAGACGACGAAGAGCTTCTTGAATTAGTAGAAATGGAAGTTCGTGAACTTCTTTCTACTTACGACTTCCCAGGTGATGATACTCCAATCATCCGTGGTTCAGCTTTAGCTGCACTTAACGGTGACCAAGGTCAATACGGCGAATCAGCTGTTGTAGCTCTTGTTGAAGCGCTTGACTCTTACATCCCAGAACCAGAACGTGCAATCGATAAAGCATTCTTAATGCCAATCGAAGACGTATTCTCTATTTCTGGTCGTGGTACAGTAGTCACTGGCCGTGTTGAATCAGGTATCGTGAAAGTAGGCGAAGAAGTTGAAATCGTTGGTATCAAAGACACAGTTAAAACAACTGTAACTGGCGTAGAAATGTTCCGTAAACTTCTTGACGAAGGTCGTGCGGGCGAGAACTGTGGTGTTCTTCTACGTGGTACTAAGCGTGAAGACGTTCAACGTGGTCAAGTATTAACTAAACCAGGTGCGATCAAGCCACACACTAAATTCGACGCAGAAGTATACGTACTTTCTAAAGAAGAAGGTGGTCGTCATACTCCATTCCTTAACGGTTACCGTCCACAGTTCTACTTCCGTACAACTGACGTAACTGGCGCAATCTCTCTTCAAGACGGCGTTGAAATGGTTATGCCTGGTGACAACGTAGAAATGTCAGTAGAATTAATCCACCCAATCGCAATGGACCCAGGTCTACGTTTTGCGATCCGTGAAGG